>PCAI01000005.1 GCA_002731195.1 Methanobacteriota archaeon
ATAGAATTCAGGCCTACAATCTGGATATATAGCATGGTCTCCTGAATGAACTCCTAATGCTATTTTCACCTCAGTATCTTCTCTTAACGCAATGCTTAATGCATAACCATACAATATAGAGGAAAATATGGCATTTCTATTGGGCACAACTGTCGATTTCATTTGTTCCTTCTCATAGTGACCTTTGGGAATTTCTTCACCACCTGATATCAATGATGAATGAAACATCCCCATTACACTAGACAGATTAGCTATTTTATGTTCAACTTCAATATCATTACTTATTAGATATTTTATATTATTAATAGCTCTATCAATTTCTATTACATGCTTTTGTCCATAATCGTATGTTACGCATGAAACCTTAAAACCATCTGCTAAAAGACGCATTAGCAATCCAGTAGAATCCATTCCTCCACTAAAGGCCATAACTGCTCTCACTCAATCCACCTCCATCCATTTATGAATTTGTAAAGAGAGTCTCCATCCAGGATTAGATTTTACTATTTTTTCTACTAAAGTAAAACCTCTTCCATTATGTTCAACGCTTTCATTTTCAAGATAGCACGGTTGGATGTAGTGATGTTCAAAACCTACTTTCAGATCATCGTAAAGTGAAAGATCTTGTCCACAATATACAACCTTTAACTCATCACCAGTACGCTGTTTTATGCTAACATTGGGATAAATTTGGTCTTTGGGCGAAACACATATCCAATCAATAATATCTGGAACTTTTATAGTTCCATTAGTTTCTACTGAAAGGTGTATGTTGTACTTCTTTAATTCTTTACCAATTGTATCGAGATCTTGCATACAAGGCTCTCCTCCAGTAAAGATAACTCTATCACAAGCGTATGAACGAACTTGACTTATTATTTCTGCTAATGTCATGTCTTTGTATGTTAAAAAATCCGTATCACACCATTGGCATCTTAGATTACAGTTACCAAACCGAATGAATACATGTGGTACGCCTGTGTGAAATGCTTCACCCTGCACTGAGTGAAATATTTCCACAACAGGATAAATATTCACAGTTCCCTACTCCCTATCAATTGCATTAATTCAGAACGCGCTTCAGCCTTATCAAAAAATACGCCTCTCATTGCACTCGTCGTCATCACTGCATTCTGCTTAGATATCCCTCGGCATTGCATACAACCATGCCTTGCTTCTATGATAACACCGGCGCCTAATGGATTTAGGTTATCTACAATATCATCAACAACAGATTTTGTAATCCTCTCCTGATTCTGCAACCTTCTCGCATGTAATTCAACAATTCTTGCTAATTTACTAATTCCAACAATCCTATCTGTAGGTATGTAAGCGACATGTGCTCTTCCCCTAAATGGCTGTAAATGATGCTCACAAGTGGAATGAAATTCTATATCTTTTAGAAGCACAATTCCACCATATCCTTCTGCATTAAATGTCGATGATAGAACTTCAGCAGACTCTTGATTATATCCAGCAAAAATCTCATCGAATGAATCTATGACTCTTTTTGGTGTTTTTTGCAAACCCTCTCGATCAGAATCGCCTTCTAAATATTGTAATAATTTTCTAACAGCCTCTTCTGCTTCTTGTCTTCTTATCTCTATCATTTTCCCACTCTCCCATGTCTTGCATCAATTTCATCTAACTGGTCTAATAATTTTCTACAAGCTGTCCTTATTGCATCAGCCAAACTAATATACTTTTTATTATCTCCAACATGTTTTTTTAAATCCTCAATTATCTGCTGAGGCATATCTAGACTGACTTTTGGCATGATTTTGGGGGCATATAATTATTAATAAATATTATTATAGTAATATTATAGTAATATTATAGTAATATTCATCTCATTTCTTCTACTAACCGATCCAAATCTGGATATGTTTCTGACAATGCGGCAGCCTTGTCCTTCAATCTTGATAATTGATTCTTTATGTCATTTGGTTGAAGTCCCTGTGATAATAAATTAGATATTATTGATAAACCACCTTGTATCATCCCTGCATCTAAAAATGCATCATTAGAAATTTTTTCCGTGATTCTTAACATTTCTAGTGTTTCTGTAAGAAATAATATCTCACTTTCTAATACTATTGAATTAATATTTTCTAAATCTTCAAAACGTCGTATTAGTGTTTCCATATCATACCGTGATGACATCTACTTTTGACTATTGTCAATCCTTTCTTCTATTAATTCTATTAATACCCCTCCTGTAGAAGAGGGATGTATGAAGGCAATAAGATTACCATTTGCTCCCTTCGTAGGTATTTCATTAATGAGACTCACGTTCAACTTTTTCAATTCGCCTATGGTTTTGTTTATGTTATTTACAGAAATAGCTAGTTGTTGTATCCCAGGGCCTCGTTTTTCAATNAANCTGCCGACAGGAGTATCTTCTCCTAAAGGCTCTAATAGNTCTATNTTTGGACCTTCANANGCACTTAAAAATTTTATTTTTACTCCCTGTTCCTTTACTATTTCTTCTCCAGAATTAACAAAACCTAAAGCTTCCCATATCAAACTACTTTCTCTAATAGATTTTGTTGCAATTCCTATATGATCTACTTTTACATTTTCCATCTAAACACCACTTGGAGATATCCATGTTCCGAAAACTTCTCTCATTACTGAGTTTATTTCCCCTACTGTTGCCTCGGCCTTAACAGCATTGATTAGTGATTCCATAATATTTCTATCGCTATTACATACATCTCGTAATTCTTCTAAAGCTGTACTGACAATATCTTGATTTCTGGTTTTTTTATTATTCGTAACGGCATCAATTTGTTTTTGAGCATTATTTATGTCTAATTCTTGTGCTTCAATAGAATCAGAATCTTCCTCTTCATATTTATTTACGCCAATTACTTCGATATCCCTATTTTCCACATTTTTCATATGTTTCCAAGCACTCTCATGAATCATTTTTTGTTGATATCCCGATACTATACAACTCATCGAACCTCCGTTTTCCTCAATTTCTTTCATTATTACTTTGGCTTTTGCTATCATGTCTTTAGTTTTGTTATCTATCATTTCTGACCCAGATAATGGGTCTAAGATATCTGTTATTCCTATTTCTGACGCAATAATCTGTTGAGTCCTGAGTGCAAGAGTGGCCGCTTCCTGTGTCGGTAACCCTATTGCCTCATCATAGCTATTAGTGTGTAATGACTGTGTACCGCCCAAAACTGCAGCCAATGCCTGATAAGCTACTCTGATTGCATTAACCATTGGTTGTTGCGCCGTTAATGTAACTCCAGATGTCTGTGTATGAAATCTGAGCATTGATGATTTCTTATTTGTAGGATTGAAATTAGACATTATCTCATACCATAATGTCCTAGCAGCTCTGAATTTGCATATTTCTTCGAAGAAATTATTATGACATCCAAAGAAAAATGACATTCTTGGAGCAAAATCGTCTATGTTTAGTCCACTTCCTAATGCACATTTCGTATAATAAAGAGCATTAGTTAGAGTTAATGCTAATTCTTCAACGGCCGTACATCCTGCTTCCCTGAGATGATATCCACTTATTGATATTGTATTCCATTTTGGAGTATTTTTACTACACCATTTCATTAGATCCGTAGTAAGTCTCATAGAATGTTCAGGAGGAAATATATATAATCCTCTTGCAATATATTCTTTTAAAATGTCATTCTGAACTGTCCCTCTTAGATTTGAACGAGGTATACCTTTTTCATCTGCAAGTGCTACATAAAGGGCCAATAAAGTTGTTGCTGGGGCATTTATTGTCATCGATGTAGAGACTTCTCCCAAATCAATATCCTTGAATAGTAATCTCATATCATTAATAGAATCAATCGCAACACCGACCTTGCCAACTTCGCCATATGATAATTCGTCATCTGAATCAAGTCCTAATTGCGTTGGTAAATCAAAGGCAACTGATAATCCAGTCTGTCCGTTATTTAATAAAGTGAGAAATCTTGAATTTGTTTCTTTTGCTGAAGAAAATCCTGCATATTGTCTCATTGTCCATATCTTTTTCTGATACATTTCAGGATATATTCCACTTGTATAGGGGGGTTCACCAGGCTTACTCGTGATATCCATGTAATCATCGGAGAGGCGATGAGTCATGAACAATGCGTTCAATCATGGTGCCCATGTGCCCCATGTGAATGACCATGTGATATTTCATCCTCATTCGCCTCTCTTATACTAATTACATCAACACTAAATTTCAAAGTTTTTCCAGCCATAGGATGATTAAAATCAATTTTTACAGTTTCTTCCAATATTTCACTTATTGTAAACTGCATTGGTCCTTGTTCACTTTGTGCCTGGAACATCATTCCAACTTCTAAATCATCTGGNAATTGTTCTTTAGGCATTTCTTGAATCGCATCCTCATTTCTTTGNCCATANGCCTGCTCTGGCAATAATGTAAATTCNCTATTNTCTCCTTCTCCTGCGCCTAAAAGCTCTTGTTCAAATCCTTCTATCATATTCTTATGNCCTACTAAGAATTCCATTGGCTCCCTATCNTTACTTGAATCAAAAATCTCATCAGAATCTGGAAATTTACCTGTATAATGCACTGTAACTATTTTATTTTTTTCTACTTTCATATTTATTACCTTCTTATTGTATAATTTTCAATTACTTTTGTTAATGACTTGTGCTGATCTTCATTAAGCACACCTTCTTTCATTTTTTCATCGATATACTCCTTTGCTTCCTTTGTTGATTGACGTTCCCCTTTGGCCCATATACTTGCCAACATATTAGATCGATATTCTTCAATTACATTTATTTCGACTAGTAAGGATCGCATTTCATATTTGTATTCCATGTGTTTACTTCGATCTAAACGTTTCAAACGTGTCGCAGGCTGGTAAGTTTTTTGCCTTGTTCTTGGTTTGGGCTTTCTTGGAGCGTTAACAACTACTTTGGGTTTATTCTCAGTTTCTTTAATTAGAGTTTTTTCAGTTGCTCTAATTCTACTTTTTTCTATCAATTCCATGGCCTTTGAGCTAGGTAATATTTGCTCATCTTCTTCAATTATTACCTCTGTCTTTTTTTGTAAACCGATACTTTTCTTCTTAGTTTTTCTGCCAAGAATATTGTCTTCTAGTATTTGTGTCTCTTCTGTGTTTATTTCTTCCGTAATTTTTGGTACTTCTTCTGCAATAGTATCTTCTTCTTTTTCTATTTGTATACTTTGCTTTTTCTTACTTTTATTTATGATAATCTCATTTTCACTTAATTTCTTAATTTCCTTTGCCTTCTTTAATCCAGTAGAAGGAACAGTATTGCTAGCTTTCTGGGTTGTTTTCTGCCTGACCTTTCTAACAGGTGACTCCTTTGGTTTTTTTTGGGGTCTAGGAGGTATATTGCTACCGAAAACATTTCTCGGTGCTACTTT
Source organism: Methanobacteriota archaeon (assembly GCA_002731195.1). Lineage (GTDB taxonomy): Archaea > Thermoplasmatota > Poseidoniia > Poseidoniales > Thalassarchaeaceae > MGIIb-O3. The sequence goes on from PCAI01000005.1 coordinate 5,405, forward strand.
TGGCCTCCTCCTACGCTGCACTGTTTAATCAGTCTCCGTTCTTTCGGATTAATGGGGTTTGATAAGTCTTCTTAATTCCAAATTATATCAGTATGGTCTGTTCTCAACATTGGATTAATCGCACTATCACTCAATTTCGTATTATATCCTACTTTATGTAGCAGCCTTCCCAATTCTGCGATCATTGTACCATTATCTATACAAAATCTTTTTTCAGGCCAGTATGCTGTAGCACCTCTTTCTTCGCACATGATATTTGCCATTTCTCTTATCCTTGAATTGCATGCTACACCACCGCCCAATAACAATTCACTTTTACCTGTATGAGCCATAGCCCTTTCTGCAACTTCAATACATGAAGCAAATGCGTGTTCTTGCAACGACCAGCAAACCGATTCTAAAGAATCACCAGCATCAATTCTTCTTTCAGCCGCCGTTAACATGCCAGAAAAGCCTATGTCCATACCTTGAACTCCATATGGGAGATTAATGAAATTTGCATTAATATCATTTTCTAATTCGAATTTTTTTGCTAAAATTTCTATTTCTGGACCACCTGGAAAAGGTATCCCTTGACTCCTGCCGAATTTATCTAACATATTGCCTATACCAATATCTAGAGTTTCACCCATCACTCTATATTTATTTCTAGAACTTGCTATCACTTGGGTATTTCCTCCACTGACATATAATAAAACTGGATCTTTACAACCAGTCTGATTCTTACCAATTTCAATATGTGCTATACAATGATTAACTCCTATTAATGGAACTTTCCATACTTCGGAGAGAGTCCTAGCAATGCTTGCACCAATCCTCAAACATGGCCCTAATCCAGGACCTTGGCTGAATGCAACTGCTGCTACTTCATTTTCTATAAACATCTCAGAAGATATCGCTTTCTTAAGTAATTCAGAAGCCATTAAACTATGATGGTCAGCAGCTTCTCTGGGATGAATTCCTCCTTCTTCTGGCCTAAATAAATTGGAATATGACTGAGATGGATTACCTTCCATATCGACCATCCCAAAAGATAAGGTATGAGCGGTACTTTCTATGCCCAAGACAACCCCTGTCATACTCTCCGGCAGGGGTATGCCTTTGAAGTATAACTGCTCCCACAAGTCATGAGTACCATCATTGTCAACTGTGGCGAAATTGCTCATTTATCCGTAGGAGACATCTCTGAACCAATCTCAGGATATGAAATGTTGGATAAAAAATCACTTGTTTTTCCGAAGGGAAATGCAATATTAATAAAAAATGGAAATATTTCATCAATAGACCAGAATGATGTTATATTGGATGAGTTTATTCCTTGGTATGATGAAGGAGATAAAACAAAAAATGGGTATAATATTATTGATGCTCGCGGTAAAGCAATTATTCCAGGATTAGTAGATAGTCATAATCATCTAGTTTGGTCAGGTGATAGATCAAATGAATTATCCTTGAGGCAGGCAGGAAAATCTTATTCAGATATAGCAAATCTAGGAGGAGGCATCAAAAAAACTGTTAAAAGTACTAGAGATAGTAATTTCTCCGATTTATTATCAAAGGCTAATGACAGATTAGATATTGCTGTAATGAACGGTACTACTACTTTAGAGGCAAAAAGTGGATATGGACTATGCAATGAGACGGAAGACTTGATACTAAGAGTAAATTATAATTTATCTAAAAACTCTAATTGCAATATATTCTCTACTTGGTTGGGTGCACATGACTTTCCAGATGACAAGAGCCGTTCACAATATCTAGAAGAATTGATTGGCATACAATTACCAAATGTTTCTGAAAATAAATTAGCAAAATGGGTAGATGTTTTCTGTGAACCAGGCTGGTTTACAGTAGAGGAAACAGAAATAATTGTCAAAGCATCTCAAGAAGTAGGACTCAAGTCTAGATTACATGTTGATGAGTTTGTAGATTCAGGAGGATTAGCATTGGCATCAGAACTTGGTTCAGTCAGTGGAGACCATGTTGCTTTCTCAAATGACGAATCTAGAGATTTAGCAACAAAATCTGGTACTATGCAGACATTTCTACCAGGTACACCTTATATTTTAGGCAAAGAAATAAATCTGCCAATTCAGAAATGCATAGATGAATCATGGAATTTTTCTGTCGCAACAGATTTTAATCCCAATTATCCTTCGTTATCTATGCCATTCATTGGCAGCCTATTGTCTCATAGGTTACATATTGATCCTTTAGTTTCATTGATTGCTTCTACAAGAAATCCTGCTACAACAATTTTTGAACAAGATGAGATGAGAGGTTCACTATCAATAGGTTCTCCGGCGGATTTAAACATAATCCATTCTTCATATGTTGATGGATGGTGTCAAACACCGGGAATTAATCCAATTAGTAAAACTATGATAAATGGAGTTATTGTAAATTCAAATAAATCAATATAAATGTAATAAAAAATATTTATAGTTTTATAGTTATATATAACAATATTCAAAATACTATTTTAGATCTTTTTTATTCATTAATTGTTAATATCTATTCTAGTGTCAAAATAATCGCACATCTAAGTTCTGATAATCATAGTTATCAGAAATAAATTATTACTATATTAGAATAAATAGCATGCAGTATAACGTTTTTACAATTTTTTCCATTTTTTCCTCTTTAGACCCTATGATAGGGTTCAATATTGATAAACTAATCGCAGTGCATGGTTGAAATATACAGTGGCCTTTGTTTGAAGTGTAAATCATATGGAATAATAGCTGATGTAAAGTTGATCAAGATGCAAAATGGTAGGACAAGAGCAGCAGGTTTCTGTTCGGAGAAGAATTGTTCTGGTAAAATATCTAAAATAATCTCTTGAATTTAATAATATTTAGAATCCTTCATTTGGAATGCCAATGTCGCAAGAGCACCTAGGGCTCGTGGTCTAGGGGTTATGACGCCACCTTGACATGGTGGAGATCGCAGGTTCAATTCCTGCCGAGCCCACCAATAGTTACAAAACTAATATAATTAATTATCAATTAGTAAGATATTCTTAATTTTCCAGCACCTTTAGANTTAACATTCANNATTTCTAAATTCTCTAAGATNCCTATGGAATCAACATGTGTCCCTCCACATGGNCATAAATCAATATCTTCAATTTCTACTACTCTTAACTTGNCAATAGACTCTGGAATCCTATGTAAAAAATTTGTATGCCTCATTTTCTCATGTGATAGTATAGTTTTTCTATCCCAGTCATATACATTGACGGCCGCATTTGTTGAGATTATGTCCTTAAAACTTATTTCCAAATCTTCAATATTAAATTTATCTCTGTCAGGAAATTTTAGATCTATTCTAGTATATTCAGAGCTAATCTGATTCCCAACCGTTTCTGCATCAAACAAATCATTTGCTAATGCAGATACTATGTGCTGAGTAGTATGCATTTTAGCATTTTTATTACGAATTTCTTTGTTTATGACACATGTGATTTGATCGCCTAGATTAAATAACTCAGCAGATTCTACTGGATGTTTAATATAATCTCCCGGCAATGTTTCCAATAACGGCGATTGTCCATTTTCCGATTTAATTAATCCAACATCACCAGGTTGCCCGCCTCCTCTGGGGAAACAGTATGTTTCTTTGAGCATCAAAAAACTATCTTCTATGTCTATTATCTCAGTAGTAAAAGGCTGAGGATTTGTACCTGGATGATATTTCAAATGTAATTTTTCTTGCATTGATTCACCTGAATAAATTAGATAACTCCCCTGATAATAAATTTCTTGAGACTTTTTCACATTCTTCCGTCATTGATCTATCCTCATTGAGTGGTTTCACTAATGAATTAACCCACTTTTTAATGTTCTCTACTCCTTTCCCGGAATTTTCCTGTATCCTATTAAGGGCTTCATTGGAACATATTAACTCATTAGACAATACTTGAGAAAGATATTTTGTTGCCAGATATGTCCTATATGTACCAGTGGCACCCATAGAAACATGATCTTCTTTTCCATTACTTACTGGAACATTTCCTGTTGATGCCGAATTAGAAAGTATTTTTAGTTCTGAAATAAGAGCAGCAGAAACATATTGTACTATCATTAGTCCACTTTCCAAACCTTCTTGATTAGTAAGAAATGCATTTTGTCCACTCCACCTTGGATCTAATACTTGATTTATACGTCTTTCAGAGATGGATGCTAATTCGTGACAAGATATGGCTAAATAATCACTCATCATGGATAAGTTTTGACCATGAAAATTACCGCCACTTATTACTTCCCAAGAGTCAGCACCTGGAAATACTAGTGGATTATCAGTAGCACTGTTTAACTCTATTTCTAACATCCTCCTGCCTTCTCTGATAATTTCTATTACAGGGCCATGAACTTGTGGGGAGCATCGGAAAGAATACGCATCTTGTACTCTATCGCATCCAATATGGGACTTGTTAATATCCGAATTTTTTATTAAACCGAGAATTCTAGCTGCAGATATCTTTTGCCCTGGATGTGGTCTAGCATTATGTATCTGTGAGTTAAAAGGTGCATGTGATCCTTTAATTGCCTCCAGAGAACACGCCGTAGAGGCGTCAGCAGCAAATATTAAGTGTTCTAGATTAAAAATTGAAAGAGACAAGTAAGTACACATTTGACTAGTTCCATTTATCAAAGACAGTCCTTCTTTAGCTTGAAATTTAACTGATTTTAAATTATTATCCAATAAAATTTCCTTTGTATCTTTCTTTATCCATTCACCATCAACTAAAACCTGACATTCTCCCTCGCCCATCATAGCAAGTGCTAAATGAGATAATGGAGCCAAATCTCCGGAAGCCCCTAATGACCCTATTCTTGGAATAACAGGTGCAATATTACAATTAATCATGGATAATAATAATTCCATTACCTCAATTCTTGTACCTGAATATCCCTTTGCTATAGAATTAGCCCTTATCAACATCATCATCAGTACATGTTCCGGCTTCATTTTTTCTCCAACTCCACAAGCATGACTACGAATTAAATTTGCTTGCAAATCTTCTAATCTATCACTGTCAATAGTAACCGAAGATAACGAACCAAAACCTGTATTTACGCCATATACTACATCATCACTATCAATTATTTTTTCAATTACTCTCCTAGATTGATACATTTTTTCCTTTGCTTCATCTGCCAATATGACATTTCCAGAATTATTGGTGATATTGATAATATCTTCAATTCTTAGTGAATTACCATCTATTTCCAAGTCACTCATATTCCTACTCCCGAGGTATCCCACAAATATACTCATCGAACTTCACAGTAAAAAATCAAGAATATTTTCATCAACTAAATTTGAAACTGTTATTTCTAACTTGGAATTTCTCTCCATCGCCCTTTTAATGGCAAATTTTGCTCCTTCATTCCTTGCCCATGATCGGCGTGCAATGCCATTATTAACATCCCACGAAATCATCGATTCAATGTTTTCTTTGGATTGTTCTGAACCATCTATTAACATCCCAAATCCGCCATTAATGACTTCTCCCCAGCCAACTCCTCCACCGTTATGAAGACTTATCCATGTGGCACCTCTAAATCCATCTCCTACAAAATTATGAACAGCCATGTCTGCAGTAAACATCGAACCATCTCTGATATTAGCAGTTTCTCTATATGGGCTATCTGTTCCACTTACATCATGATGATCTCTTCCTAGAACTATTGGTCCAGAAATTTTTCCTTCTCTAATTGCATTATTGAATTCTACAGCAATCTTTGTTCTACCAATTTCATCTGCATACAGAATTCTTGCTTTACTGCCAACTACTAAGTTATGGCTATCTGCTTCAGAAATCCATTTTATATTGTCCATATATTGTAATTTTATATCTTCAGGGGACTTTTTAGCAAGTTCTTCAAGAACATTTAATGCTATTTTATCTGTTATTTCTAAATCTGATTTCTTTCCCGACAAGCATACCCATCTGAAAGGTCCAAATCCATAATCAAAACACATTGGCCCCATAATATCCTCAACGTAAGAGGGAAAAATAAATGAATCATTATCAATTATTTCTGCTCCTGCGCGGCTTGCTTCAAGTAAGAAAGCATTACCGTAGTCCCAGAAGAACATACCATTCTCACTAAGTATATTTACAGCTTTAGCATGTCTTTTGAGAGATTCTTGAACCTTTGATTTGAACTTTTTAGGATTGTTAGATAATAATTCTAATCCATCATCATAAGACATTCCAACTGGCATATAACCCCCTAACCATGGATTATGCAAGCTAGTTTGATCACTTCCTAGATGTGGTGTGATGTCATTGGAAATGAAATATTCTAACAAGTCTACAATATTCCCTACATATCCAAGGGAGACGGCTTCTTTCTTTTCTCTTGCAGTATGTATTCTCTCAGACAACACATCTAGATCTTCATATATCTCACTTAACCATCCTTGCTGGTGTCTTTTGTGTGCAGCGAAAGGATTACACTCAGCAATTACGCATACTGCACCAGTAATAACTGCTGCTTTGGCTTGTGCGCCTGACATCCCTCCAAGGCCCGAGGTGACAAATAATATTCCGCCGAGATCACTATTTTCTCCTATTTTTAGGTATTTTCTTGCAGCATTCATAATTGTTATAGCAGTTCCATGGACAATTCCCTGAGGGCCAATATACATGTAAGATCCTGCAGTCATTTGTCCGTATTGCGAAACTCCGATGGCATTCATCTTTTCATAATCAAGTTGGGTTGAGTAGTTTGGTATTACCATGCCATTTGTCACCACTACTCTTGGAGAATTTATGTGAGAGGGGAATAATCCCATTGGATGTCCAGAATACATTACAAGTGTTTGTTCATCCGTCATTTTTGCCAAATAAAACATCACCATCCTATATTGTATCCAGTTTTGGAAAACTGAACCATTGCCCCCATAAGTCACTAATTCATGAGGATACTGTGCTACTTCAGGATTGAGGTTATTTTGTATCATGTGCATTATGGCTGCCGCTGAAACTGATTTAGTTGGATATTCTTCTATTGGTCGAGCATACATCTCATAGTCGGGCCTAAATCTGTACATGTATATATGGCCATATTTTTCCAATTCCTCAAAAAATTCCTGAGCTAATTCTTCGTGCCAATCTTTAGGAAAATACCTAAGCGCATTTTCTATTGCTAATCTTTTCTCTTTTACTGTCAAGTTTACGGGCCTAATTGGAGCATGATCTATGTCCAAATCTAATTCCTTTGCCACAGGTAAATTTTTTGGTATACCTATAACAATATCTTCTAAAAATGCCACATTACCACTCCAATCTTGAGGAAATTATCTTCTGAGTTTCTTCATCCAGTAAAGTACTCTGAGAAATTATTTTTAGTATTCTATCATTATATTTAATACGTTCTTCTTCAGAAATACTGGGTGCATTTATCTTCACATTTAGTGAAGCAATATATACAGAAGAATGAGCCAATTTTGAAGCAGATGCCAAATCTGTTAGAGCATTTTTATTTGCCTTTTTTGCAAATTTAGGCAATAATAATAGTAAATTAGAAGCTTCTTCAGCAATTCTGAATGGAGCCATGGTTGCCTCTAAGGACGATTGCATAATCCTCTCTTTACGTAAAGATCTTTCATTCTCATTATTTTTAGATAATCTATATGACTTCATTACATTATCAAAAGCAGCACAATCATTTTTAGCTAATTCCATGGATTTTATTATTCCATTATCACAAATTTCTATTAAGTTATTACTGATATCATGCCCCTCTAACCATTTATCAGAACTAATAGTTAAACGTGCAACCATCGAAACCAATGAGTAAGAATGGCCTAAAGTAAGTGCCGCTACTGCTCCTCCGCCAGGAGTTGGATTTTTTGAAGCAATATTATTAAGAATCGAAATATATCCCTCATTCATTTTTTCAACTCCTATTTTTTGATATAGTCCACTCTATGATGTTATCCTCGGCAATGAAGTCATCTATAACATCTAGTTTTAAACCCACTACAGCTGCATTAACTAATTCTTTTTCTGATAAGTCCTCTCCATCCGATGAATAAAATTTCCCTGCTTCAATAAAGGCATCTAACGGAACTAATCCTACAAGTTCCGAAGATAAGACTTGTAAGCCCAATTTTTGTGCTTCGAATGCTATTGATTCTGTAACGTGGTGTAATCCAGTAATATTATAATTAAGCAAATTCATAGATACTTGGGCCGTAGTTTCATCAAACATCCATCCTGCTGCTTGGAGGGATTTGAATTTCCCAGGTAGTCTGAGTGGTTTACCATCATTATCAGGTATTTTTTCCCCCCTAGAATTTCTTTTTAATACTCCACTAGTCCTTATTTTGCCAGCAATAGTATTTGCAAGAGACTTATCATCAGTATCCAAGTTAACATTGTAAGCGATAAGCATGTTTCTTGACCCTGTAGCAGTCACTCCAGATTTTTTATTGAACTCAATTGTTCCAAAATCCGGTCTCCAATTTTGATGTTTAATTTTTTCTGAGAAACCCTCAAATTCTCCTCTGCGTATATTAGGTAAACTTACTCTATCTGTGCTTGTTGCAGCTTCTCCATAGAGATATATTGGGACATTACATTCTGAACTTATTATTTCCCCATATTTTTTAGCAATTTCTGTACAAAGATCCATTGATGCATTAGTTAATGGTATAAATGGAACAACATCTACTGCACCCATTCTTGCATGTTCTCCGGAATGTTGTTGCATGTCAATTAGTTCATATGCTACTTTTGATGAATTAATAGCGGCTTCTAGTACAGATTCAGGGGTTCCTACCATTGTAATTACAGTTCTATTAAAATCATGTCCAATATCTATGTCTAGAAGATTTATATTTGGCGTAGATAGTATGGCACTTTTAATCGCTTCAATAGTTTCTAGATTTCTTCCTTCACTAAAATTTGGTACACACTCAATTAACACGTCTTCCATGTCTATCCGGACATTTCCTTGATGAAGAGGATTATGATTATCTGTATAGATTTTCTGTGCTATTAATAGGGCTCTCATTCTTCTTTTTAGTAATAATTTCAATAGATTTGACAATATCTATTTTACTGACTACACTCCTATTATCAGAAATTGCATTCATAGCGGCTTCAACAACCAAAGACTTCAATTCAGCTCCGCTGAATCCATCAGTCTGATTTGAAATAAAATCTATCCCAACATTTTTGGATAATGGTGTATTTCGGGTATGAACCTGCAAAATACTCCTCCTAGCTACTTTATCGGGCAATGGTAAAGTGACAATTCTATCAAAACGTCCAGAACGTAGTAATGCTGCATCTAATAATTCTGGCCTATTTGTAGCAGCAATAATTTTTACATTTTTTACAGATTCAAAACCATCCATTTCAGCCAATAATTGCATCAATGTTCGTTGAACTTCACGATCGCCAGAAGTAGTAGAGTCCAATCTCTTAGATCCTATAGAGTCAATTTCATCTATGAATATAATTGAAGGTGCTTTTTGACTGGCTAAATCGAACAGTTCCCTTACCATTCGACCCCCTTCTCCTATGTATTTTTGCGCTAATTCTGAGCCTACAATACCAAGGAATGTGGCATTAGTTGAAGATGCAACGGCCTTCGCAAGTAGTGTTTTACCAGTTCCTGGAGGACCAGCAAGAAGAATGCCCTTTGGAGACTCAATACCAAATTTATCAAAAGCCTCAGGATTCTCTATTGGTAGTTCTATAGCCTGTCTGATTTGCTTTATTTGCTCATCTAAGCCTCCGATATCACTAAAATTAACATCTGGTGAATCAATTATTTCAGCACTTGAAACTAAAGGATCCCATGCATCATTAAGAATATCTATTATAGATAAATTATCTTGATTTAATGCAACTCTTGCTCCTGGAATTAGTTTATTTTTCTCTATATGTTTATTTATAGAAACTAGAAAAACAGTTCCATTTGAACTACGTACAATGGCATTATCATTCACAGTATCTTGTAGATGACCAACAACGAATGGTGGCGAGTGTAAATTTGATAATTCTTCTTCAAGTCTATTTGCCCGTTTCTTCAATCTAGAACACTCATTCTCTAGGAATATTTTATCTGTCAATAATTGTTGAGCCTTTTCTGATAATAATGAAAACTCTTTCTTGATATCTCTAAGCGACTCCGAGTTATCATTAATTGAGATATTATTTTCAATAGCTCCAGACTTATCAACTTCGCTACTCATATTCACACTAGACGATTGTAGTTTATGATATCTACGAAGGAATGATGAGTATGTTGTGTATGCGACTACATATGGGTGTCTGTGAGTTATGTGGAAATGAAAGAGTTTCTACAAGAAAAACAAGAACTTCATCTACTATTGTCGACTGTTGTAACAAGTGTATTGAGTCTTTAGGATTAACACCTATAAATGACAGTAAGAAATTTAATGTGAATGTTGTTAGTAAGAAAATTAATCAAAAAACTAACAATTATTTAGTAGGCACAGAAATGGAAGAATTAATGCCTAATTTTCATGTTAAAATTCGTGAAGAAAGAGAAACTAGAGGGTGGACTATAGAAGAATTAGCTAAGAAAGTTAATGAGAGAGTTAACATAATACAAAAAATGGAAAATGGGAATAGAGTAACAGATACTACGATTAAGAAAATTTCTAAAGACTTGGATATCAAATTATATTCTTCAATAACTCCACAAAATGACCGAATTGTAAAACCTAAAGAAAGTAAAGAGATGACGATGGCTGATGCCAATATAACTCAAAAAAACAACAAATCTAAGCAAAAAAATAATAAAAGGAAAATGAGGAAATTGGGCGTCTCCAGAACGGGCGGTAGGAAAAGGAAGAAGGAATAGTGTATGGAACTTGTACCTCTGCACATAATTCACTTAGATCAAGATGATCCTAAGAAATGCACAGCAAGAAAAATGGAAAAATATGGAGATGCTAGTGTTCATAATAATGTTTCCAAATCACCAAAGCGGGGTTTCTTATTAAATCCTAGAAGTATTGATTTGTTAGGCCCAGATGATAAAAGGATGATTAATCTAGGTGCTTCAATAGTGGCTTTAGATTGTTCCTGGAAACAGATAGACGATTCATTAGATTCCATAGAAAAGAAGACAAAGTTAGTTAGTAAGACTCTCCCTTTAGTTTTAGCAGCCAACGAAGTTTCATGGGGCAAACCTGGACGATTATCGACAGTAGAAGCATTTGCCATCTCATTATGGATTTTGGGGAAGGAAGAGCAAGCAAAAAGAATACTCAAACCCTTCAGATTTGGCGATCAATTTCTTGAGTTGAATAAGGAGCCATTGAATGCCTATTCTACTGCCAAAAGTAACAACGAATTAAGAGACATACAGTGGGAATATTTCGACAGAACAAAATTATCTGACTAGAGATCCGGTAGATATATCGCCTTCAGGAGTTAATAGTTTCACATTACCATTGCCATCATCTGCAGCCAATAACATCCCCTCTGAAATTATTCCACGTAGTTTTCGAGGTTCCAAATTAGCTACATAAACTACATTCATACCTTCTAGTTTCTCCTTATCATAAATTCCTTTTAGTCCTGCACATATCGTTCTCGTACTTTCAGGAGTATCTTGTAACTTTATTACCCATAATTTGTCAGCATTCGGATGTTCTTCAACTGATAGAATTTTACCTGTCTTCATTTCTACTTTCATAAAATCTTCAAATTGGATATACTCACTTCCCTTATCTCTGGCACTCGGTGTTGCTTCATTATCATTATTGTATTCACTAGCAATCATATCTTCTCTTTCAATAATTTCTTTTAAGTCTAATTTTTTGAATAAAGCATTAGGCTTAGAATTGTTCCAGGTTAAATTTCTTTCAAAAGATAATGCATCTTGCCAAAGTACATCGTCAATTGGAGATTTTTCACCGATCATAGCCCATATTCTTTCACTTTGGAACGGCATAAATGGCCTCGTCAATATAGCAAGGGATTTTACAATCCTCCATCCTAATGCCAACCCAGATAAAGAATTATTTTTTTCATCACTTTCCTCAGAATTAAGGTACTTCCAGGGTGCACTTTCTTGCAATAAAATATTCCCTTTTTGAGAAATAGTCATTATGTATCTTAATGCTTCTTTAAATCGTTGTTTTTCTAATGATTTTGTTGCCTTTTCATGTAGAGAATTGATTTCCATTATCTTTTCGTGGTGTTTCTCTAGTGAGTCATATTTTGATAATGGGTTTTCATTAGAATCTGATTCTAATCTATGGGCCAAAGTTAAGACCCTATTTACAAAATTTCCATAATTGCCAATTAATTCGTTATTTACCCTATCGACAAATTCATCCCATCTAAAATCTGTGTCATGTGTCTCTGGCATATTTATTGATAAATAATAACGTAAGGTATCTGGATCATATTCTTCTAAAAAGTTAGGTAGCCAAACTGCATGCTTTCTACTTTTACTAAATTGCCCTCCCTGCAACATCAGATATTCATTTGATGCTACATTATTTTCCAATAATAAGTCTCCATTTTGTAGACTATTGCTGACTAAATTACCCGATTTAGAAGCATTCATGGCCATTATTATTGCAGGCCAAATTATTGTGTGAAATGGAATATTATCTTTGCCCATGAAGTAAATATGCTTCTGTTTTTTGTCGGGATTGTATATCAACCAATCTTTCCATGCATCAGCCCCTTCAGAGTGTTCATATTTATGAGCAAATCTTTCGGCCCAAATTCTAGCACAAGTGAAATATCCTTGTACGGCTTCAAACCACACATATACTCTCTTTGTTTTCCATCTATCATCATCGAAAGGTAATTTAATACCCCAACTAATATCCCTAGTTACTGCACGTGATCTAAGTCCCATGTTGAGCCAGTTTTTTGTCATGGATCGTACATTAGGCTTCCATATGTGACTTCTCTCAGAGGCATGTTTCTCTAATGATTCTTGGAATATATTTAATTTGAAAAATAAATGATCCGTATCTCTAATCTCAATTTTAGCTGTTGGATTCATTTTTGATCGAGGATTGAGTAATTCATTAGAATCATAAGTAACACCACAATCATCGCATTGATCTCCACGCGCTTCTTCAGAACCACAATTAGGGCATTCTCCTTCTACATATCTATCTGGGAGGAATTTTATTATACCATCTTCAGAAATAGAACAATATTGTTGCATAGTTTTTTCTTCTAGGAAATCAGATTCCATTAATAACTTGAAAACTTCTTTAACAATTTCTTTATGCCTAATATCTGTTGTTCGATTATATAATGCGCCGCCATATTCAACTCCTCTAGGATCTACATTATCCCCCCATGAACAACCCATCTCAATAAGGGCTTTAGAATTAATTTTGTGATATCTATCAACAATTTCCTGAGGAGAAATTCCTTCTTCTTCAGCACTAACAGTTATTGGAGTTCCGTGTTCATCAGAACCGCTGCACATCAAAACTTTATTGCCCTTTGCACGTTCGAATTTATACTGAATATCTGCAGGTAAACAATTGCCAGCAACATGCCCTAAATGAAGAGGTCCGTTTGCATAGGGCCAAGCCATAAAAATAGTTACGCATTCCATTTTCCTCACCTGTGGCATG
>PCAI01000006.1 GCA_002731195.1 Methanobacteriota archaeon
TGGATTATTGATACCATAAATATCTAATAAGGCTAAACCTCAAACACTTTGTTCGTTTCGGGAGAATCGAAAGTTATGCCGGTATCTCCACTAGACTATCGATATGGAAGAGATGAAGCGAAAGAGATTTGGTCTCGGGAAGGCAGACATTCGAGGCAGTTGGAAGTTGAAAGAGCTTTGATTTGGGCCCACAGCAAACTAGGTAGAGTTAGTCCAGAGCATTACGATATTATTGCAGATATTGCCGATCCCGGAATAGTCACAGCAGACAGAGTTGATGAAATAGAATTAGAGACCAAACATGATATAATGGCATTAACGAAAGCTATGGCAGAATCTGCAGGCGAGGCTGGATGGTGTATTCACCTTGGAGCAACTAGCAATGATATAGTTGATTCAGCGGTTGCGCTTCAAATTAAAGATAGTATCAGATTACAAGTTGAAGTCTTAAACAAACTACTAGTAACCTTGTGCAACATAGCAGAAAGAGAAAGAGATACTGTAATGATTGGGAGAACACATGGCCAAGCGGCAGTTCCAATAACATTTGGCCTCAAGGTGGCAGTTTGGGTAGATGAGGTAAGGAGACATCTGGAGAGACTAAATGAATTAACTCCCAGAGTTACCACCGGTAAATTTCTTGGTGCTGTTGGAACAGGAGCTGCACAAGGCGAGAATGCGTTTGAATTACAAAAATTGATTATGGAAAATTTAGGATTACAGACTCCTTTGGCGACAACTCAAGTTGTTGGTAGAGACAGGTACATAGAATGGGTCGGATGGATGGCAAATGTAGCCACTAGTATCGAAAAAATATTGCAAGAAATAAGGAATCTACAAAGAAGTGAGATAGCAGAAGTAGCAGAGTATTTTGATGTCGAGAAACAAGTTGGTTCTTCAACTATGGCCCATAAGAAAAACCCTATAACTGCAGAAAATGCATGTGGCCTAGCTAGAATAGTACGTTCAATGATTATTCCTTCTTATGAGAATGCACTTTTATGGCATGAGAGAGATTTAGCTAATTCTTCAGCAGAAAGGTTTACATTATCTCATTCAATGATTTTGTTGGATGATATAATTATCAAATGTAATAGAGTAATGATCAATTTGGTAGTAGATTCCAAAAAGATGAGAGAAAATATAGATTTGCAGAAAGGATTAGTAATGGCTGAGAAAGTCATGTTGGTTCTTGTAGATCAGGGAATGTCTAGGGATGATTCGCATGAGATACTTAGAAACTGCTCAATGGAAGCAATAGAAAAAAATGAGCATTTATTTGATGTTTGTGCAAATAATTCTGAAATTACAAATAAAATAAATTTAGAAATGTTAAAAGACATTTTCAAACCGGAAAATCATTTAGGATTTAGTGGCTCTATAGTAGATCTAACAGTAGCAAAAGCAAGAGCAGATTTAAGTTAAAAAAACTTCATTGCAATAAGTAGAAATAATCCAGTTACCGAGGCAGCAATTCCGAGTAAAATAATCATAGCATGAGGACCAAATTGATTAGAATCATTAAGAGCCACATTTAGAAAACCGTCTTCCAATATTCCTTCAATTAAGCCCGAATCAGTGTCGTTAAACTCTGGCAATGGACGTTTTTTAATTCTTTCAATAGTACCGTCATTGCCCGTCATATGAATCATCCAAGGGGTGTTTCTGTATAGCCTTGGCCCTTCAAGTAGAAAATACCATCATCTACATGTGTATCGAGTAACATGATAGATCTTGAGGGTGGACATATTCATCTTTCTTATGAGCAAGGCTCAGGAGGGACTTCGTTATTCCTAACCATCGCAGAAGAGTTTCTGAGAAAAGGAAAAAAGATAGTTTGGCTCAGTAAAAATTTGCCTGATAAAGAAAGAACTGCGCAGATATTTGAAAAATTAGAAAATAAGGAATTGGAAAACATAACTTTCATTGAAATTGAGAATGACTTAGAAGAAAGTTCTAAGATTTTGAAATATTTTACTAAAAGAATGATGTCAGAAGATATTATCTTCATAGATGATTGGTGTTCTAAAGATGGAAGGGCAGCAAAAAAGGACATAAATGCATTAGAAAGTATAGTCAGAGATACTGAAAAAACCAAAATTATTGCTAGTTCAACTTCTTATCAGAATATTAATAATGGCAAGAATATATGGGAATCTAGAGGAGGAAGAAGTATTAAAGACATTTTCAAGACAATGTTTCTCTACAGAAAATCAGAAATGAATAATATAAGGATAATAGAGGACGGGAATAGTATCAGAGAAATTGCATTAGTCGGTAAAGGATTTGAATAATACACTAGTAGAATTATTCTAAAGCATTATCCAATAATTCTTGCATCTCATCTAGTGCATCTTCATCGGGTTCCATAAATTTCTCAGGATTTTTGGCTTCTCCTGAATAATCTTCATCAAAATGTCCAGCGTTAATTAACATATTTTTTTGCCTTAATTTTAACAATTGCCAAATCATGAATCCTGCCGAAACAGTAAGTATAAGCATTATTAGAGGAGTTGATAGGCCAGCCATATAATTTGGTAAAGAGGTTAAGGTATTAAATTATTCAAAAGAGGTATTCCTAAATCTAACGGCTTGGATAAATGTCTTCTATTAGATGGAGTGGGTTCAGTCCAATTATTTGTCATCATGATATCTGATAAAATAGGCATTAATCCAACCCAATATTTTTCTGAAGAAGTTCCACATTTAGTGCATCTTAATTCTTGTGTATTGCCAGCACTTTTCATAGAATTGCCGCAACAAATTGGTCTAGAAGAAATTCTTGGGACAGGGTCAATAATAGATAATTTCTCCAAATGTATTGATGAATCAGAAGGAGAATAGAGACCAGTCCATGAGACTATATCTCCTGGTTCCAAGGAGCGAAGTAGTCTGTTGACAGAACCACCTTGAGAGAATGCTACTAATGTATTCAATTTTCCATTTACAATTACTTGGATTGATGAATGTGCACCTTTGGAAACTAAAGGTTTAGACAATACTGTTCCCTGAGAGGGAGTTACGTGGTCATCAGTAAGTTGATTGGTACAATGAATAGCATAATCAGCAGCATTTTCTACATCATTTTTTGATTGGAGCCATTTATGAGCTGCTTCCAGTATCTCCGGCGACTTCCCCCTAATTCCATATAGAACAGGACAAGGTGTCCGAGGAGCAATTAAACCTCTATTTTTTGTTGGATCCCTATTTATGAATGTTTCAGGGAATTTTTTATCTAATTCAGTAATTGTCTGAATATTGATTATTCTTTTCTTACCTATCATTGATTTTTGCCTCCATGCAATTAATTCGTATGAAGAATTAGCCGCAGGATTCCAAGATATGGCTGCAGATGCGCCTACTATTCCCCAATTTGATTCTCCTGAAAAAACTTTACAATCATATTCTTTTATTTCACTTAGTCTTGAGTTTAAATCTACATGGCTCTTCACAGTTTCCCAATAAATTTTGTTAGAAAAACTAGATTTTGATATTAATAATACTGGCGAAGCGGGACAATCAGATATAGGATGAGTAGAAATTTCAGATAATAATATCTTAAACCACTGATCACAGATGTCATATAATTTTTGTTCTTCATTAATGTTTAGTAGTATTATTGCAGATAATGCTGCATTTCCTCGTGTCCTCCTATTTGCAAAAGGCCATAGCCTTACCAATCTTCTGGAGATTATCTCGCAATTTATATTCTCATCCAAATAAATTAATAATTGATTAAATTTTTCTGTAGTACATCCTACATCAAGATGATCAGTATCATCTAGGCCTATAAAAAATTTAATTTTTTTATTCATTATTTGCACCCAGAATTGAATCTATTACTTCAGATAGACCAATATTTGGATCGCATCTAAAAAATTTAACACCGTAACTATCAGCTGCTAGTTGGTCTACATCCCTATCGCCGACCATTATTGATTCAGATTCATCAGGCTTATTTACCCATTTATCGCCATATAAGACAACATTTTGCTGATCGGATACTTTCTGATTAGCATTATTGATAATCTGACGACCAGCCTCTAACATACCTGGATTGGGTTTTCTAGCCCATGACCCTTCCCATGGGACGTATGGACTGTATAAAATTAAATCTAGAATAGCATCTTTATCTTCCTCGAGTAATAATTTAGAAACACGTTTATGTATAGAATGGAGATTGTTATGACCCCACAAACCACGCCCAACTGGTGACTGATTTGTGACAATACAAACCCTATATCCATCCCTACGTAATTTACCAACACTTATTCCTGCATCTGGTAGCAATATTACTTCATCTGGTGAATTAATATAATTATCACTTCCTACATTAATAACTCCATCTCTGTCTAAAAAGGCAATTCTACCATCCCAAGAAATATTTGGCATTTCAGGAAGTTCAAGATAATCATTGAGTTCAGCATTATCTCTAAAAGGAGGGAGCAATATAATCACAATCCATTATTAGACTTAATGGCTTCTTTGATGATATGATTAACAATTAATTGAGTATCTTCGATTCTTTCCATAGATTTTGAAGGAACTACTAAAGCTACATCTACTATTTTAGCCAACTTGCCGCCACCCATTCCATTATAATTACCAGTAATGGCAATAGTATAGCATGCATTTTGTTTGGCGTATAATATTCCGTTAATTACGTTCTCAGAATTTCCTGAACCACTGTAACCAATGACTACATCTCCCTCATTGATAAAAGTAGATAATTGACCAACGAAAATATTGTTAAAATCAGTATCATTAGCCCACGCTGTTAAGGAAGATGCGTTGTCAGTGTGAGAAATTGTTCTTAATTTCAATTCTTTTGACCAGTCTCCAGCGCTGTGAGAAGGAGTACCTGCACTGCCGCCATTACCAATTAGATGAATAGTATTTCCAGTATTACGTGCATCCTCAATTATCGACCAAATTTCTTCTAAAGTTGGAATTGATAATTCTTCAAGGGATGAAATAAGACTAGAAATATATCCTTCTGAGAAGTCTGAAAAATTGAATGACATGTGCGCCTCCGACCTAACGGAAGAGGGCATCCTATTTACGGATTGATGAGTTGAGAGTGGATATGAGAGACCCAGTGGGAGTAGTGATATACTCAATTGCGTCATCATTAGGTATAGCAAATATAACAATGCAATTAATAATTGGAGGCATTGGTGTATCTATCTTAGCAATAGGATTTCATAGGAAAGAAAGTAAATATGTGCCGGAAATTTCTGCAATAGGGTGGATATTAGTTGGATTGTTCTTCTACCTATATTCAGAACATTATGTAGAAATTGAGGATCCAGTGCTGATATTAATGACCGCTTCAGCATTACCTTGTGGCATTGCAGTAGCATTTTGGGAAGTTAGTACCAAAAATGATGTTTCAGAATCTTTAGTGTGGCTGAAAGGGTGTGTTGTATGGTCAATGATTCCTTACTATGCAGTTTATAGTATTCCCTTATTGAATATGGCATTTGTATATACTACTGCATTAAGTACAGAAATAGTACTAGAATTTGTAGGATTAGGTAATTATCAATCTTCGCCAATGAGAATTGACTTATATGGAGGAGGAGATATACCGGTTTCAGAATGGGAAGGAAATCGATGGATATTGTCAGAACCTCTTGGAGAAGCGGGCTTTTTCGTTCCAATGGAGAGGGCAGATGGGACGCCGGTTAGCATAATATTCATATTAGCTTGTTCTGCTTTACAATCTATGATTATATTTGTAGGAGCAATAGTGGCATTGAGTTCGGTTTCATGGAAAAGACGCTTGCGTGCGTTGATAATTTCCATCCCTACCATATACATACTAAATGTTTTCAGAAATGTTGGAATTGTCTGGTTAACAGATACATATGTGAATTGGTCCCTATATGGAATTGATATGTTTAATTTTACTCATAGTTATGCTGCTAAATTCATTAGTTTGTTTGCAATGTTCCTAATGGCAATTGTTTTGTTTGATTTATTACCTGAATTACATAAAAATGTTATGAAAATAATGAATCCAGTAGTTAATATAACAGAAAATATGATAAAATGGTTTCTAAATATCTTTACTCCAAAACTCTCCAAGTAGTAGATTAGGCTCTGGAACGTATTCTTTCGAACAATTTACCACTTAATGGCATATCATGTTCCCATGCAAATTCTTTCATTACCCTTATAGCCTCTTTTTCAAGATTGGAATCTCCAACAAAGTCAGTTATCTCTATTTTACCATCACGCGTATTGGCTTTGAAAGCGGCTATTGCTTCTTCTTTATGGAATACCATGTATGCTGAGCCAAAACCGAATTTTTCCCTTAATACGCCACTGAAATAATGATTTAGTGGATCTGAAGGAGGGATGACCAAATCCCTAGTACGAATGATACCGCTTAAACCTTCTAGCATGTCCTGTCTCCCCCAACAAATATCTTGTAAATCATCAACTAAGAAGCCTTTGATTAATGTTCCATCATCTTCAAATTCACGCATTACATCACTAATTTCCTCTGCAGAAAAAGGTGACCCAGCAAGTTTTTCTACCTGCTTTAGAGTTATTACTGGATATTCACTTACTAATTCCCTTAGATAATCTCTTTTGATTTCCCATAAATCTGCCTTTTCAGAGTGATGTACTGCTTTGAAACCGCCCCTGTAATCCTGTATCAAAAGTCCACTACGGACTAATGGAGAAATCAATTTTCTAAATTCTGCCCTTTTCATAGCATTCCTTTCCATGAATAAATCCGGATCATGATGTTCTGTGAAAAATTGTAATATATCCACATCTTCTTCATCTGGAGAGATGTTTCTTATTGCTAGAAGCCTTCTAAAATGTGGTAATCGAGCCCAAACAAGGTGTCCTCTGAGATTAGTACCTTGATGTAGCTGATGTGCTGCGGCCATTGATTTTAAATCAACACGAAACATTTCACATCGGCCGCGTAGAGAAAAGTCATCCCTTAATTCATTAATATTCTCAAGTGCAATAGTTTCGTTTTCCCATCTTGTCTTTTGATGTAAATAATGGTGATGGAATAAAAGTCTGTTCACTTCTCTTCGTTTTCTAGGTTCAACTACACCTCCTCTAATGTATCTCTCTCCATCTCCCATCGAGGAGAATCCCAAGCCAGAAAGTAGATCTTGGATATTTTCATCACAATCATGTACGGGGACACCATTGAATGCATAAATAACAGAAACATCAACAAGTCTATCTCTATAATTTTCAAGTAATTCTGAGAATGTTACTTTAAACTCATCTAAATAAGAATGTGGGATGTTGATATCTTTAATTTCTAAATAATCATTAACTACAAACATAAGAATTCTTCCTATCGGATCTACTCCTTTTAGGACAGGATGATACCACCCCTGTTTCAACATCATCCTAATTTCTTGAATGAATCTACTGCAAAAGGGGTCTGATTGGGCTAATATCCTCATATTTCTGTCTTCAGCAAGAGGAGAAAGTAGAATTTCGGCATCTTCAGTTGAAGAATAATAATCAGTCGGATCTGGCTGTAAAGCGACTACACGTACGATTTTCTTTTGAGTTTCTAAATGCCTGAGTGTTTCAGCTAACTCTTCCACTGGTTGACTTACAAAGAATCTTAGAGTATGTAATCTAACAGGACCTATTTGTTGAATTAATTTATTAAGAGAGTCCTCAAATGACAGTGGTTTAATTATACCGTGTAACTTCCTAAATATAGCCAAGGATCTCTTCCTATTGGGTACTGCCACGTATTGTTTAGCGACAAGAAGTTGTCGCTCTAAATTACCTAAGGCGTTTTTAATTGTTCTTTGAATATGAATATT
Source organism: Methanobacteriota archaeon (assembly GCA_002731195.1). GTDB lineage: Archaea > Thermoplasmatota > Poseidoniia > Poseidoniales > Thalassarchaeaceae > MGIIb-O3. The sequence goes on from PCAI01000006.1 coordinate 7,824, forward strand.
GTCTTTTCCTTTTGGATAATCTGCAAATAAATCAGTACGAGAAATTCCTTCTTTTGGTATTTTATCCAGAAGTTCTTGCTCTAAATCGCCTATCCATGGTTCGCCCCTTAATCCTAAGAATATTGGCAGTTGATCCTTGAGAGTGTATCCTACTCTATTGTGTAATAATCTTCCATTATAGACATCCGTATCATGTTTAATGTCTGTCCAATCTCTGAATCTATAATTCTCAACTCTATGTAATAATTCATCTCTTCTCTGAACCATTATCAAAGAGCGTATGGCATCTTTTGGTTCATTATATAATTTAAACGATTTTTGAAGTAATAATGTTTGCAAGGTCCTGTAATCAACTACATCTACTTGTCCGCCCGTTATACGATATTCATCGACTCTGAGTATGAATTCACCATCGTTTGTTTGAGTAAAGAATCCTATAGAAACAAGATTTTGAATCTCTAATTCTTGTAGAATTGACTCTACTTGAGCAAAAGGAAAAGGTAATCTAGCACTCAATTGTTCAGTTGTTTGAGGTCCTTCGGAACCTAACATATCTAATAACTTAAGTCTGAGACAATCCATCGGATCTGAGAGATATGTTTTTTTCCAAGAAGATGGTGTGCCTTTTGCAAAATTCTCGCCCATCTCGAAACTTAATCCGCCAGTATAAAGAGAACGCAAGTCCTCCATATCTGCAGCACCGGCTACAGATAAACAGCCTAATGTTCCATGAACTTCGGCCATTCGCATTGAAAACCATTTATTATCTATTTTTTCATCACCAGTCGATTTAATTTTGGTTATTAGCCCCCTTTCAGCTAATTCGTAAACCCACTTACGAGTTGTTTCGATATCAATTTCTTTTAATTTTTCACCATATAATGGGTTAGTAAGGGATTTTTCCAAACCTCCTCCCATATCCATAAGGCGTAATAAACTTGCAGCATCAGTAGGTACAGCAACTTTTGATTGATAGTATTCATCTAGTCTTGATTTATCTAAATCTGTTGCTAAAGATCTAGCCCCCAGAAGACGTCTGAGTATCTCCGGATCTACATCTTTGATTAGATATGCTCGTGTTCTTAATGACAATAAATCCTCAAAAGAAGACATGAATAAAGTCATTCCAAGAGGAGATGGCATTTTGACACGTCGGTGGACGATTCTAACATCTTCACTGTCCATTCTAGCGATAAAATCACGTAATTGATCCATATCTAAATCAGAACTTAGAATCTCATTCATTGCTTCTCTGACTAAAACTGAATCATCCATTTGGCGATGCTTATGGAGTATTTGATCTGCTTTTTGCAAAAATTGTTTAGGGCTTACTTCATCTGCACCAATCCTTCTAGGATTCAACATGCTTCTAGAAGAAATTTCTCGAAATCTTTTTGCGAAAAGTTGAGAATCGATAAGATATCTTTGCAATATCTCCTCACTATTATCATTTCTAAAAATATCAGGAATTACGGAAATCTCTACTTCATGACTTAATTTTATCATAAATCCATTTTCATCAAAAGATAATTCATGAATAGTGATATCATCTTTTGCTGCAATACCTGCGAATAAATACCCTAGAGCAAGATTGAATGCCCTCCCTCGGCAAGTAGTTATTACATAAGTTGGCAATGGAGATTCGACTTGTTCAACTAAAATCCTATCACTTGAAGGTACTTGAAATGTTGTAGCGCCATGCTCATCTAAGAACTGAGAAATAGCATTCACTACTGATTTATTCAACCCAAGAGCGTCTCTAAAGAATATCCTATTATCCAAGCCCAACCGTGATTGGATAGAAATTATACTCAATAGATCTAAAACTTCCTGACTTAATTCATGAGTGCGACTGGCTGTTTCTCCAGTCCATGAAGGTATAGTTGGCCTATATCCAGTTGCTGAAACAACATTTACTCTAGAACCCCTAATACTTGAAACACGGTAAGTGGAACCGCCCAGAAGAAACACATCACCACCCCTAAGACTTGAAACGAACGAAGATGACAATTGCCCAACAAGAGTTCCATCGCCAGTCAGAACCATGTAATTATTGTCAGGTGCAATTGTTCCTATATTGGTATAATAAATCATTTGAGCATAACCTCTTTTACCGAATCTATTCTCTTCCCAATCAACCCATATACGTCTTTCCTCTTCAAGAAGATCGAGGACCTCTATGTAATCATCATACGGAAGATTTCTATATGGCCAAGATGAAGAAACTAAATCATAACCTTCATCTATATCCCACTCACGTATTATTGTTAATCCTATTAAAAATTGGGCCAAAACATCCAGAGAATTCTCAGGGAACTTGAGTAAATCCATGTTGCCTCTAAGGATTCCAGTCTGTAATGCCACTAGTTCCAACAAATCATGAGGTGAACTAGGTAAAAAACGTGCACGAGGGAGTCCGCCTACTTGATGTCCAGCACGCCCTATACGCTGAAGAGCGGTAGCTATAGAACCAGGAGAACTGACTTGAATTACTAAATCTACAGAACCTATGTCTATTCCCATTTCTAAGCTTGAAGAAGAGACAACGCACCTGAGCATTCCGTGTTTTAATTTCTGTTCAACATCTAACCGGATATTCTTATCCATCGAACCGTGGTGACCTTCGACTCCTTGGAGGCCGGCTACTTTCAATTGCTGTACAACTGTTTCAGTCATATTTCTAGTATTAACGAAAACCAATGTAGTCGTGTGTGCTTCAACCAGTTGTTTAATTACTTCAATATTCTTCTCAAGTATTTCTTTAACAGGTATTGAAGAAAATCTAGGAGATGGGAGGATTATATCTAAATCCAAATCTCTTGAGCCAGAAATTTTCACAATAGAAACTTTTTGCGGGGCTGCTTCACTTTCCCTAGAATCGCTAGCTACCAAAAATTCAGCAACCGCTTCCAAGGGCTCCATTGTAGCACTTATTCCAATTCTCTGTACATTAGAGTCGATTACAGAATCCATTAATGCTAGACTTAATGAAAGATGCGTTCCCCTTTTAGTAGGAACTAACGAATGCATTTCATCGATAATCATCCAACTCATATCATTTAGAATCGGCCTAAATCTCTTTGATGCTAAAGCTAAGGCTAAAGATTCAGGAGTAGTGATTAGTATATGTGGTGGTTTTTTTAACATCCTCTCCCTTTCCTTTTGAGGAGTATCTCCTGTCCTTAAACCAACTTTGATATCTTTAGCCCGATTTGGTAAAAAACGTTCTTTAATTTCTGTAAGTGGGCCAATTAGATTTTTTTGAATATCATTAGCAAGTGCTTTGATAGGAGAAATATATACACATTGAACGGTATCCGTAAGAGAGCCGTCTAAAGATCGCCTTACTAAGTCATCAATAATAGAAAGAAAAGCAGTAAGGGTTTTTCCAGACCCTGTAGGAGAACACAAAAGTAAATGCTCACCATTTAAAATTTGAGGTATTGCTGTTTTTTGAGGTTCCGTAAAATCAGGAAATTTATCCATAAACCAATTACGAACTGGAGGGCATAATTGCTCAAGAAGTTCAGATGTTTCCATCTTACTATCAATATATTCAATAATTGGCATTTTTTTTATCGCACCTTACAGTGGTCAAGGGAATTGAAATCATACATGAATGCTTCTCTGATTTGATTGAAAAAGAGGCAAGAATGCTTGGAAAGAAATTAATCTCAATTGAAGATAATGACATAAATTATGTAATTTTTACGATGGTTTGAAAGACCTTAGGCTAAGACAGTAGATTGAATATGTCTGAAGAGCAGAGGTTAGATAGACTAACCTCAATATTGAAGAGGAGGGGATTTATACTTCCTTCATTTGAAATATATGGAGGAGTTTCAGGACTTATTGACTATGGGCCAGTAGGAGCAAGGATAAAACGAAAAGTCACAGATTGTTGGATAAATCACTGGCTAAATCAAGGAGATATTGTAGAAATTGACTCACCCACCATAACACCAGAACAAGTATTAGTTGCAAGTGGCCATGTAGGAGAGTTTAATGATTTAATGACGGAATGTATGAATTGTAATAGCACATATAGGGCAGATCATTTGGTTGTAAATATACATGAAGAACCAGAAACAATTAATGCTTTGGAAATGAATGAATTATTGAAAAGTGAATTAATTATTTGCTCGAATTGTCAGGAAAATAAATGGTCACCGGTAAAACCAATGAATTTGATGTTTAAAACAGGAATTGGCGCTATGAAAGAGCAGAGGGTGGCATACATGAGGCCGGAAACAGCCCAAGGTATGTTTATGTTATTTCCTTCTCTTTATCGTCATTTCAGGCAAAAATTACCATTCGGTGCGATACAAATCGGCAGAGGATATAGGAATGAAATAAGTCCAAGACAAGGAATGATAAGATTGAGAGAATTTAATATGGCTGAGTTAGAATATTTCATAGACCCTGATAATCCACCTTCAGAAGACTTATCAATTAGTAATTCACTAATTAACCTAATTCCTGATCCCGAAAGTGGCTTTGATTTAGAATATAATATTACGTTTGAAAAAGCATTTGATATAGGCCTAATTAAACACCCTACTGTAGCATCTACTCTAATGAAAACTTGGGATTTTCTCGTCAAAATAGGCATTGATACAAGAAAGATAAGATTCAGACAACACGTTTTGAATGAAATGGCACATTATGCTTCGGATTGCTGGGACTGTGAGATCTTTGGAGAATATGGTTGGATAGAATGTGTGGGAATTGCAAATAGAACATGTCATGACTTAGAATCGCATGAAAATGAATCAGGTTCTAAATCATTAAGAGCATGGAGGTCTTTTGATGAACCACGTGTAGAAAATAAAACAGTAATATCTCCTAAAACATCAGTAATTGGACCAACTTTTAAGCAAGAAGCTGGCCTAGTAATTGCCGCATTAGAAGCCATAGAAGTGGATAATGATTGGCCTAAGAAAATTGAATTATCCAATGGTAATATAGTAACAATAACTAGCGAAATGATAGAAATTAGAGAAATAGAAGCTACTCTATCAGGAGAATGGTTTACTCCACATGTGATTGAACCTGCATTCGGAATTGATAGAATTATTTGGCATCTGCTTGATCATTCATACGACGAAATAGAAAGGAGTGGTGAGAGTTACACTATTATGAAATTAAATGATAGAGTATCTCCCATCGATGCAATTATTTTACCACTTTTCGAAAAGGATGGAATGGACGTAATTGCTATGAAAATTACTAACAAAGCAAATTCTATTTCAGGAGTAAGGGTCGAAATCGATACTAGTAAATCGATAGGGAGGAGATATGCAAGGGCCGACGAAATTGGAGTTCCATGGACAATAACTATTGATCACATAAGTAAAGAAGATAATACAGTAACAATAAGGAGGCGTGATGATCAAGTCCAAATTAGAGCAACAATAGAAGATATGTTACATAATTTAGCAGATAAAACAATCGAAAATATGTTTCTAGAATACCAATCTTGATGTGTTGCCGATTAAACGACAGGTCGTGAATGAGGACGAGGAGGTCTATGATTGGACAGAAAAGTATCGTCCAAAGGATATAGACAGCATGGAAGGTAATCAGAATCAACTAGAAAAAATTAGAAAATGGCTAGAAAAATGGGAAGTAGGTGAAATACCTAAAAAAAGAGGTATTTTACTATCAGGTCCACCAGGAGTAGGAAAAACAACATTAGCAAGAGCGGCGGCCAATGAAAAGGGTTGGACAATTATTGAATTAAATGCCTCTGCGGAAAGGAATGCTGCAGCAATCAGAAGTACTGCCACAAGAAGTTCACAACATATTTCCTTAGATAATTTCAGAAAAGGAAAGGTAAAAACGGGAAAGACACTTATTTTGCTAGATGAGGTAGATCATTTGAGTGGAGGATTTTCTACAATCTCTGACGAAAAAATAAACATTAGTATGGAAGAAGAAAAGAGTAAGATCAGAGGAGATAAGGGAGGAAAGGGAGAGTTACTAAACCTTCTGAAAACAAGCAAACAACCAATAATCATGACATGTAACGATTCTATGAGATTGTGGGGGAATAGAAATTGGAGAGCCAATAGAGATAGAGTACTGAGATTATCTCAAGAAATAATATTCAAAAGAGTAGGTCCAATACATCTTAAGAAAATAGCAAAAAGAATCTCAGAAAAGGAAGGCATTGGAATAGACCAGGGTGCTTTAGATGTCTTGGTAGGAAATAATGTGGGTGATTTGAGATCATTGATTCATGATTTACAAGCACTCTCTGTGATAAGTGGAGGCCATATAAATATTGAAAATGTTAATCAAATGTCTGGAGTATCTAAGAGAGATATACAAGTTGATGTGTTTAAATCATTAGAACTGATATATAGAAGTAGAAATAGTAACAATGCAACTGAGATAATGATCAATTCGGATAAAGATCCTGATGAAATGCTAGCATGGTTCACATGGAATAATCAAATAGTTTTCAAAAAAGGTGAATTAGAAAAGGTAAGTAAAGCCATGTGCTTGGCAGACAGAGCACTTGCAACGAAATTTACCAATAGAGCATATCGTTCATGGTACTGGGGATCTAATATCCCTGCTCAAGCTGCAATAATTCCCTTATCGAAAAGTCCAAACTCAAGAATTTTTCTTGGATACCCTAATTTCCTGAGGAGAAGTAGAGGTGATTGGTCTTCCCAAAACATAATAGAGAAGATTTCTAAAGATTTGGATACTAGTAAATCATCCATAAAAGAAGAATTATGGCCAATACTTCTAGCCGTACACGACGAAAAATTGGGCAGTAATATAAATAATATCGAAATAACAAAAAGATTGGAGCTTAGTGGAGAAGACCACCTTTTCTTGCATGGAGTTTCAAAAAGCGATAATATTTCTGAATCAATCATGAACCTATTTCACGAAGGAAAGATTGAAGAGATACCAGAAGAGGTAGATGAAAAAACCGAAAATGACGATAAAGAGAATACTAATCAATTTACTCTTGATTCTTTCAGTTAATCAGAAGACCATGTACGAGGATGCAATAATACAAGCACAGTCAGGAGTTCCAGACGTCCAAGCCACATTAGAATAGTAGAAGTAAACATAGACAAAGGACTTAATTCTGCCCAAACTGAAGATGCTCCGACAGGCCCGAATGAGCCTAAAGCAGGACCAGTATTTCCTAACAAAGAGATTGATACTGAAAGGACGTCAGTTAGAGAGAGGTTCGGTTCCAGGAATGAAATTGTTAACATAGAGGCAGTTACTAGAACCATCCAAGAGCTAACCATTCCAAGAATAATCCAAATACGATCTTCATCGACAACATTTTGATTAAATCTTATCGTTACAACTTTCCTAGGCTGTATTATTCTCATTACTTCTCTTTTGGCTAATTCAAATGCTATTCTAATTCTAAGTACTTTCAAACCCCCTCCTGTTGAGCCCGCACTAGCTCCAATTATCATTAGTAGAAGTAGGACGAATTGACTAAAAACAGGCCAATCTGCAAAATTTGTACTTGAATAACCTGTACTTGAGATAGAAACTGATTGGAATAATGAATGTCTAATTGATTCAACTACAGAATAATCAGTGGCTCTGTTGAGGTTGAAAGCCATTGCGAGCCATGCAACTAATAAAATTAACAAGTAAGTACGCAACTCTTGATCTTTTATTACTTCACTCCACCTACCAGATAAGCCAAAATATAACAAAGTGAAATTTATGCATGTTAAGAGCATAAAAATTAAAATGATGGATTCGACAAGAGGATCATCGAAAGCCATTATTCCTAAGTCAGATGTCCCAAAACCTCCCGAAGGCATTGTTGTTAAAGCATAATTTAAAGAATCAAAACCACCCATATCTGTCAATTGATATAATGCAACTCCTTGAATTATTGTGAGGGCAATATAAATTGCCCATAACTTACGAGCAGTGCCTTCCAAAGTAGTACTAAGATTCGAAACTGTTGGGCCAGTTAACTCAGCTCTAGCAAATGCCTTCCCTCCTCCAAGTGCTCTCGAGAATATCAAAAGTCCCAACATAATAACTCCCATNCCCCCAAACCATTGAGTCAATGAACGCCAAAGTAGGAGNCTCTTTGGNTGANTGCCNATGCATTCATTGTTCAAAGAATTATCATTGAAAATTTCNCTACAAATAGGNCTACTGNATGGNTCTATNACTGAAGCCCCTGTAGTAGTAAATCCNGACATCGATTCNAACCAAGAATATAANGCACCCTGCGAAACNTGACTGANAGATGCATCGCCAGAGAAAAACTCGAAAGGCCCATAAAACATCCCACCCAACCAAAATGGCAGTGCACCAATCAANACAACTGGNATCCANCCCAATGCAACTGATGCAAAAGCCTCNCTGTCTCGTACTCTGGCAGATGCTTCATATCCGTTAGATAATGAAACCATTAACTGACCAAGAATTGCCGATATGAATAATGGAAGGAAATATGTTTTTAGTGAGTAAGTAAAACCATCCTCAAATATACTAAATAATGCTACTATTAATAATGGTAGGGCCACTAATCTTATTGTCCAGCCAAGTACTAAACCGACGACGTCCCAACGCATATTAATTACCTAAGGCCTTCTCTACTTTCCTTAAATTATCTTTTTGAGTCAATAAATATACTCTATCACCGTTTTTTATAGAATTTATGGAAATTGGATACCTTACTTCCCTATCTCCTTTCTCATCTATCCTATCAATCATAACTACTCTTACATCTAGGTCATTTTCTGCATCCTTTATCGAAGAATTAACAAGAATATGTTCAGAGTCAATAATAGTTGAAAGAGAAACTATTGAAGGAAGAGAGGGTATATTTTGATAGGAACCAGGATAATTTTTATGTATAGATTTCAAAATAGCAGAAATAGCAACCTGTCGGGAACTAACGGGCCTAGTAAGGCCGATTCTCTTAACTGCCTCTACAAGTGCCCTATCTTTTAACAAAAGTCCAGTTCTCGAAACACCCTTGTCTTTAGCCCTCATAGATATTGAAATATTTAAATTATCATCATCTAAAGTGGAAATAGCTATGTCTTGCTCATCTATGGCTAATTCTCTAAGAAGTTCTTCATCTTGCGGATCACCATGTATTACGTCTAGTCTCTTATTGATTCCAATTTCTGAACCTACTATTTCGTTTGCAGTGTCTAAATCGGGCTCAATAATCACTACACTAGATCCAGAAGATAAGTAACGCTTTGCTATCTTACTACCAAAATGAGTTGCTCCAAAGATTGCTATAGTTGGATTCTCAGGTAGTTCAGAATCAAGCTCCCCTAATGCGCGCGTAATCAAACGAAATTTAGAAGTAGAATTTGTAACGAAAACTAGTGTATCGCCTTCTCTGATGATTTCTGAGCCATTAGAAAGTATTTCCTTTTCTCCTTTACTCTTAATAGCATATATTGGAGGTATGAATGCACTAATATCATCTTTTGCTTGAGAAGGTTCAGAAGTCGTAGAACCAATTAAGGGAGAGTTTTCTTTTACTTCAGAGATTGCTATCCAGATATTATCACCTAAAGGTACAATGTCATTCAGAGAAGGAGCTAAAAGGCCAGTAACTAAATGATCTACAATTTCTTCAGATGCACAAACTGCATTATCTGCGCGAGACCATTTTTCTAAAGGGGCTGCTCCTTTCATATCATCGACTAAATTAGTATTTCTTATTCTTGCTATACATATGAGCCCTGATGCAGTCCTATCTCCAACTTGCTCACTGTATACCTTTTTTGCAAAAGAGCATGCCAATAAATTTAATTCATCATTATTTGTTGCAAGTACTATAATTTCAGCATCACTTATTCCAGCCCTCAATAAAGAATCACGAGATAATGCACTTCCAGTAACTAAAAGGCAATCAAGAGACTGGGAAGAACTAATCGCATCTGGGTTAGGATCGATCAAAGCAACGCTTCTTCTTTCACCCCTGAGGGCTGAAGCGATACCCCTTCCCACTTCGCCTGCGCCTGCGATAATAACACGCATCTATTAGGAATCGCTAAGACAAATAGATATAATACCGTAGTATAAAAATTGGGATTTAACCTTAAAATTACTCTTCAGAGTAGATTATATCTCCTTTAATTCTATGATCTGCTGCTATTTTATGTTTTTCGGATTGCCTTAGGGTTCTTCGAAATGCTTGTTTTGCAGCAGGAGTCATTCCTGAAGGCATCCAATTTTCTTGAGCAGGTGACCACGATAAGGCCAATATGGGTATTATAGCAATCATTATTAGAGGAATAAATAAACATAATAGAAGAGATGTCGTCAATATTCCTCTGACAATACTGGCAAGTAAAAGAGGTTTAAATCTCCTATTATCAAGAATTTGGGTGCCTTGCCATGTATTAATTAAGGCATGACCAAGGCAAGCAGAAATAGATACAGACAAAGCTATTACTAGTGAAATAATGGAAAAGCCAGAATATTCAGAAAAAGAGTTTAGGCCATCATCAAATAATCTTACTATTAATACACTTGAATGCATAGACCCCATTCCAAGTCCTAAGGCCCAACCATTTGGTGGTGATGCACGTAACGCCACAACCCTAGGCCTTCCAAGAATGAATAATACAAAAGCGGATTCGGAAATAGAAATTAGTATTATCAAAGAACTCATTGTGAATAGATTAAGATTGAAATTTAATACTTCGAACAATACATAACTATCAATAATAACTGCAAATATCATTCCAACAACGATACCATAAAGAAGATTTTTTGCTGCTCCAGATAAATCAAAGAAACCTGTCATTTTTGAAATTGTTCCTCTCCACCCAGCATATACTCCCAGTAGGCCAATTGCGAAAGCAATTTGTTGTTGGTACAGAGGGACTGACTCAATGGCCATGACTGGCCATGGTATACTACATTTGAGTCACACGGCTCTAATAACGTTAAAACCACCCAATAAGTACCGAAGCACGTGGCACTCGAGGGGCTGAAACAAAAAATCATGGGCTCGATTGGCCTATTGAAAGGAAAGAGGAAAGTAGATGAGGAGTCGGTTAAGGAATTAAGTAAGTCATTAAGAAGAGCTTTGCTTGAAGCCGATTTCAATGTGAGGCAAACAAAAGAACTGACAGAACGTATTGAAAGAAGGATGATGGAAGAAGATCCTTTACCGGGTGTGAAATTACAAACCCATGCCATGAATCTTATTTATACTGAATTAGTTAGGATTTTAGGGCCGCCTAGAAACATTAAACCACATAATGAAACAGTACTGATGGTTGGACTATATGGCCAGGGTAAGACCACTACTACTGCCAAGGTTGCTGATTGGTGGAGGAGAAAGCATGGAGTAAAAGTGGCAGTTATTGAAGCCGATGTTCACAGGCCGGGGGCATTCCAACAATTAACTCAGTTACTAGAAGGGACAAACGTAGACGTATATGGCGAGCCAGAAGAAAAGGATGCAGTGAAGATAGTAAGAAACGGACTAAAAAAGTATAATGCGGCTGATGTAGTAATAATTGATACTGCGGGAAGAGATAGTCTAGATGATGAGTTGAAAAACGAATTGATAGAAATATCAGAAGTATCAAATGCTACAGAGAAATTTTTAGTAATCGATGCCCAAGTAGGTCAAGCTGCAGGACCTGTTGCGCAAACATTTCACGATTTAGTAGGAGTTACAGGAACAATAGTAACGAAATTAGATGGTACGGCACGTGGAGGAGGGGCTTTAAGTGCGGTTTCTACAACTGGTGCTCCAATAGTATTTGTAGGAGAAGGAGAGAGAATAAATGATTTAGAAAAATTTGAATCTGACAGATTTATTTCCAGACTTTTGGGCATGGGTGATATAAAAGGGCTCATAGATTTAGCACCCGGTGATTTAGATGAGCAGGAAGCTCTGAGGTTAACTCAGAGACTGATGTCAGGAAGATTTACACTTACAGATATGTATACTCAGATGGAAATGACTAGTAAAATAGGTACTATGGACAAACTTCTCTCGCATTTACCTGATAGCATGTTCGGCGGAGGGATGAGTAATATGAGCCGATCTCAAAAAGAGCAAATGCAGAAAAATTTAGATCAATATAGAGTAATTATGGATTCTATGACTCAACAAGAAAAAGATGAGCCGCATTTGCTTAAGTCGAGCAGAATAAGGAGAATAGCAAGAGGTTCTGGTGTAGATGAAAAGTCCGTAAAGGATCTACTAGGGCATTGGAATAAGAGTAAGAAAATGATGCGTGGTATGAAAGGAAATAGGAAATTCAGGAANCAAATGCAGTCAATGATGGACATTGATGATGGTTTTGGAATGGGATAATTGTGCAAAGAAGNTTTGCAATAATAGGNCACAAANCACCAAGTAAAGGNGAAATACATCTTAATGATTTACCCGGNTTATCTGGGCGGATGGATGTTTTAGCAAGAGCCATAAACGCAGCACTTTTTTTATCACATGGAATTAGAAAGGATTCCCAGATAATAGTACATTTGATGGGAGGACCAGGGCCTTCCCGGAGAGTGATGTTTGACGGCTCAGAACTTGGAGGAGTAAGGCCTGATGAAAGATCAATATCAGGTCACATCAAATCAATTATTAAATCAAAATTACCACCGATAGGAATTTGGCATAAAGTTAGTTCTGGGATATATCAATCTGGAGGAGGAATAGAAATAACATTAAAAGAATGGGAAGAACAAGGATTTTTAATTCATGTATTGGATAGAGAGGGAGTAAATTTAGACAACAAAGATGACAAAATAGGTTTTTTACTTTCAGATGATTCTCCGTTCTCGGACGATGAAAAGAATATCATCTCCAAATATGAAAAAATCTCATTGGGCGAAAAGTGGTTGCAAGGTCAGTCTTGTATAGCAATTATTCATCACTTAATTGATTCCTCGTGATATTAACATTATTTTCTTCAATGGTGACAATTATTGCTCCAATTAACATTATTGGACCACCCAATAGAGTCCAATAACCCAATGTTATTTGTTCGGTAAATAACAAACCAATTAAGCCACCGATAACAGGTTCAAACAATAACACTACAGAAATCAAGATTGGAGGAAACCACTTGAGGACGGTATTTATTCCGGTGTGACCTGCCAATCCAGGACCAAGAGAGAGATAAAATACCCATAGTAACCAAACAGAATCCATCCATCCAAATAATTCTGATTCAGGAACAGTATCCGATATAGAAACAGGCTCAAATATCAATGCGGAAAAAGCTAGCCAAATACCAGCTCCAAAAGTTACGGGGAATGCATATACAAAAACAGGCATTTGCCTTTTAGAACGTAAATGACGTCCGATGAACATATATCCAACAACAGTTACTGCCCCCATGAATGCAGCCAAATCACCGATAAATGTTATTTCACTTCCTTTCTCAATATCTCCAAAAGTTATTATCGCTCCAAAAACACCCAAAAAGGCCCCAACAATATGGGATTTGCTGACTGAACTACCCAATATTGGCATCATTAGTACTATTATTATTGGATGGGTAGTTACAAACAGTAAGCTATGTACAAGACTGGTATTATCCAACGACCAAACCCAAGATCCAAAATGCAGTGCTAGAAAAATACTAGATAAAAATAATAGTTTTACGTCCTGTACGGATAATTTGTACGCATCAGATTTTATAATTTGAAATAAAAATAGAGGAAGGAGAATAAAAGAAGTACCTTGCATCCTCCAAGAAGCCCTTAGAAAAGGCGGTATTTCCCCCATAGACTGTAATATAGTGCCAGCAGATGAGACAGCAAATAAGGCAATAAGTAGAATAGGCCAAGCGAAGAAAGGCCTTTTTTGATTTATTCCAGACATCTTTAGTCCGCCAATTCGGCATCCAAAACTTCTGGGATATTTTCCTTTTCATCAATATCTTTGATACCAATAATTCCCGCTGATTTGAATAAGAGATAAATGACAAGAATTAGACTAGTATTAACTGCAATGAAAACTGCAAATCTCGCTTGTGGCCACCATGACTTGATTCCTAATGATTCAGAACAAATTACTGACTCCGAGGAAATCAAAGTACAAGGGGCACCTGAGACATATTCTTCAGATAACGTTTCAGGGCAACCGGATAACCCATCTAAGTTTCTTATTCTCTGCTCGTATTCACAATTTCTATCTGTTGCATAGGTGATTACAGCATCAAAATTATCTCCACTTACTCCTAGAATTTCATCTAAATAAGTATCTTCAGACCACTTTAATGGATCATATTCTTGCTCAATTTCAACTTCGTCGGCAACTGCAAGTATTGCAGACTCTACGCCGTGGAATGCTTCTCCAGTCATAGCTCCTGCCGCTATCATAAATGTAAATAATAGTAACAAAGCCCTACTTTTTTCTGCTTCTTTGCTGCCTTTCTCAAGTCTAATTAACTCCACTTTAGGATTTAATCTACGCTTTTCCCACCAGTCCCTAGCAGCCCCTCCGGCTAACATAGGAAATGTTATTGGAGTTGGAAGATACATTCCTAATCCGAATGAAGTCCCCATCCCAGTAGCCCATTCTATAAATCCTCCCAATGCAAAACCAAGGCCCAATGCTATCCAATCGCCTTGCCCTTCTGCGAGAATTATGGTAAAAGATGCAAAGGCATTCGCTTGAGGGGCTTGTAGATCAATAGATCCTTCTGCAAGAAGTTTAGAAAGAAAAATGGCTACTCCTGCTCCTAAAATTGCACCAGGTATGACGCCTAAAATATTACCTTTAGATATATGATAAGGTCGATTACCGATGTAAAGGCTATTTTTATAATCGCCAACCACAGTCCCCGACATCGATATAGCCGAGCCGAAAACAGTTGTACCAACCAGTGCCATCAGTATTGATTCCTCCTTTGAAAGGCCGACAGGAAAATTTAAGAAAACCAGAAGAAGCATTAGTAAAACAATGAAAGAGGTACCAGAAACTGGTTCAATACCAGTTTCTCCCATGACCCTTACCGCTATAGCACCTAGGAGGAATGTTGTAGAGAGTAAGACTATAGAAAATAGTATGGCTGGAAATACAGGGAATCCGCCTAATACAAATATCAGTATCATCGCAATAGATGCAATTAGCATGAAGATTGGGATATGATTGAGAGGCCATTCATACCATCCTTTTGATTCGATAAATTCATCACCCCTTTCACCTTTGAATGCTGTAGCTATATCGGTGAAAATTGATACAAAAGTAGGAGCCATCTTCAAAAGCCCAAGAAGACCTCCTCCCAATATAGAGCCTATTGCTATAGTACGAACTAATGACTTGAAAGCCATCCATTGAACAAAGGGGTAAACGGGAGGATTAGATAAATCGCCATATTCAGTAATTCTGAAATATTGTTGCTGCTCAAAATCATAAACAGGCACATCCATTATAACAACAAGTGGAACAATGTAGAACCATGCTATTATCGAGCCAAGATTTACTAAAAACGCAACTCGAAACTTCATGAACCAACCGATAGCTAAGAGTGTAGGACTTATTTCTAGACCAAGAAAGGTATATGAGAATGGATTAGATGATTCATATGGAGTTAGTCCAGGCCCACCATAAGGAGAATTGCCTTCTTGGAGTTTTGTAGGTTGATGTATCCACCTTTCTGTGTATACTGATGCTAGACCCCACTCATCGCCGGATAACTTAGTAGCTACCCAATCAGCCATACTACCTGGAAGTCCCATTACCTTCCTACTCCACATCAAAGGATAGTCGATCAAGAACATTATTCCCATGCTCAATGCTGTCCAAATTCCAACGGTTTTCAGAGAATCGCGTGCAGTATCTGCTGCGCCACTGCTTACATCAGAGGCAATATCTAGCATCTTCAGAGTAGCTTCAAAACCTGGCATTGGCAAAGGATCTTCAACTAACCAAACTCTACGAAAAATAATGAAGTACATGACTCCTAGAAAACCTGCAAACATTGATGCAATAATTCCTATAAATGCTAGTTGTAAGGTATCGACAGAAGAAATAAGGAAACCGTCGCCTACTTTGTAGTCTTCTGAATAAGCCAATAAAAATATAGCAGGAAAAGTAAATACGAAGCCGGTAGATGCATTAATTGCACCTGTTGTTGCACTTGTAGCTATATTTACTTCTGAAGGAGACCATTGGTAAGCCATTCCCAGTAAGTATGCCACATACCATCCAGCAGCAATAGTTATTCCTATCTTAAGGCCAATATATGCGGAAACTCCACTGAATATTGCGCCTATTAGTATACCAATAAGTACTTTTTTAGTATCCCAATGACTTATTTCAAATGATTCTTGAAGATTTTTTTCTTCTAAATATTGCTCAAGAACACCTGTATTTAGATTATTATACATGTCATCGTCTAACCATGATAATGTACCATTTTCTATCGATTCTAAACCCGAAGGAGTTACGGGTTGNCGATAAGCTGAGCGTGGTACATCGGACATGTTATATGCCAAGGGCNGAATATCTATGCTTATAGTTCACTATAATAATATCATATAATGATAAGGGATTAGTGATCCCTAGTTATCCGATATCTGCCCATTGCTTCCATCCATTGTATTTCATTCCCAGCCTCTAAATTGAATTCTGCACTGGTGGGGAGTATTAGAGTTTCATAGGTCTTATTATCCATTGCATGTACTTCATTACCTTGGATATGTGTTATTATTGCAGATCCTTTCTCAATCATTGGAACTTGAATATTATCTGTAACAGTTCCTACATGGGATTTTTTCTGACCAGTAAATATATCTTCTAATTCTATTCTAGCTTTAGCTGAACCGTGTTTACCTGGTTTAGATTTAGACATACTTAGAATCTTGTATGCATCATCATTTATGGCCACATAGCGACCTATCTTTAGTGTACGTATCTCTACTCTTGTTGTGCCGGGCATATGATTCATACCGATGGATGAACAATGCCTTATCAGCATTAGGGAAAAAAGGCCCCGGACCGGAGGACCAGAAGTCATTCTGGCCCGGGGTTATGTCCGATTAAATTAGATTTAATCGTCGTTTCTGCGACCGATTAGAGCCGCACCAACTAGTGCCATTGCTGCAAATAATGCAGGGAATCCTGGTACCGCGTTAGACCAACCTAGATCATCTTGTGTGTTATCCTTGATTTGATCACTAGATACATCCGAATCCTGAGCATCGCATATTCCGTCACCATCATAATCTGAAGGTACTGAATTTTCATCTAAGCTGTCAGAACCACATTGGTTTTCTTCTACATCTGTAAATCCGTCTTCGTCATCATCAGTATCAGTATTGTCACCAACGAGGTCTCCATCATTGTCATTCCATTCTGTGTCATCGTATTGGAAATCATCAAATGCATCCAAATGACCATCATCGTCATCATCAACATCAGAATTATCGCCAATTCCATCACCATCAAAGTCGACAGATTCTGCAGAATTATCTGGGAATAGATCGTCAGCATTGTCAACATCATCACCGTCTCTATCAGGATCAGAATTATCACCAAGACCATCAAGATCTAAATCTCTGGATTCAGTAATGTCATCAGGGAAATCATCAGCATTATTTCCAACACCATCGCCATCTCTGTCAGTATCAGCATTGTCACCAATTCCGTCGCCATCCATGTCAGCATATTCACCAGAATCTAGTGGGAATGCATCTGATTCATCAAGAACGCCATCTCCATCATCGTCTAGATCAGCATTGTCACCAATTTCGTCACCGTCACTGTCTACCCATTCAGCAGGATCCAATGGCGCCCAGTCTACAACATCTGCATAGCCATCATCATCGTCGTCATTATCAGCTTCGTCATCTATTCCATCGCCATCTGTATCAGTCGATGCTTCGTCATCTGTTGGGAATGAGTCTTCGTCATTTGGTACACCATCGCCATCTGTATCGTTATCAGCATTGTCACCAATTCCATCGCCATCTAAGTCTTCAGATTCATTAGCATCATATGGGAATGCATCATCAACATCAGTAACGTTATCGTTATCGTCGTCAGGATCAGCATTGTCACCAATTCCATCACCATCAGAATCTACTGATTCAGAATCATCATATGGGAATGCGTCGAGAGTATCGACTACTCCATCATTATCACTATCATCATCAAAGACATCACAAAGACCGTCGTAATCAGTGTCTGAAGGGATATCTGATGCATTTAGATGATCAGTACCACAAGCAAACTCGTCTTCATCAGACCACTCATCGCCATCATCATCAGAATCAGCGGTGTAAGGATTTTGTGTAACATCACTGCAATCTACGATGTATGCTGAATCATTAGTTCCAGACATATCAACAACACCAGTCAAAACTGTATCAGGTAATCCGTCACCATCTGTATCAGTAGCAACACATGGATTCAATGGATCCATATCATAGTCATCCATTGTACCATCATTGTCATCATCAGTATCGTTGTTTGTGTTGGACATTTGTATCAATGGTAGAGTAATGTCATCAATCCATACTGTATCATCGTACGTACTCACACTACCATCTTTGTAGTATTGCCACTCGAAAGTGTGAGATCCAGCAGTCAATGACTGTACGTGGACACCTGCTTGTTGACCAGACCAGGATGCTTGAAGGATACCATCTACATAGAATCTCAAGTAATCCCAACCATTCTCAGTTGAAGTTACATATTCGAAAGACATGTCTCCAGCAATAGTAGTCCATTCAAGTTCTAAAGTGCTCGTCATACTGTTGTCTATGTCACCAGATTCAGCTGAGAAAGTACCATTGATAATTGCACCACTTATCGAAGAAGCAGCATCAACTACACTCCAATCAGCATCGCCAAATGTATCATATATACCAAGAGAACCTGTTTCGAAATTTCCAACGAACTGTGGTACTCCATTGTAATCAGGTAGTCCGTCGCCATCATTATCTAGCCAAGCTGTACCATCTTGTGGGAATGGATCATCAACATCCATTACATTGTCACCGTCATCATCAGGGTCAAATTCATCACCAATACCATCCATATCTAAGTCAGAACATGAACTATCATCAAATGGTAAGTCATCTTCTTCATCTAAGCAACCATCGTTGTCATCATCAGTATCAGCATTGTCACCAATTGTGTCACCATCAAAGTCATATTGCTCGTTTGGATCAAGCGGTACTGCGTCGTTGAAATCGTAAACACCATCGTTGTCATCATCTGAATCTTGATTATCACAGAATCCATCTCCATCTGTATCGACTTGTTCTGTATCATCTAGTGGACATGCGTCCTCTTCGTCGTCTACACCATCATTGTCGTCATCCATGTCCAGAGTTAGGTCATCATCACCTTGTACTGACATTGGGAACATAATGTTGGTTAGAAGAACCATATCTTGTCCAAAAGAAGTATCTCCATCTTTTTCATAGGCGAAAACAATTTCATGCATTCCCTCTTCTAGATAAACTTCTACTGCTGTTTCTTCGTACCATGTAAGAGATACAGCTTCGTCATCA
>PCAI01000007.1 GCA_002731195.1 Methanobacteriota archaeon
GGCTATGGTTTTCTCTCCGAACGTTCGGATTTTGCACAGGCTGTAGTTGATTCTGGTTTGATATGGATAGGGCCAAGCCCAAACTCGATAGAAATTATGGGCGATAAAATTTCAGCTCGTAATAAAATGATTGATTCCGGTGTACCCATAATTCCGGGTGAAGAAATATTTGTCGAAAAAAATGAGGATTATATTGGGCCATTGGCCGCTGCCGCGGCAAGAGTAGGATACCCTCTGTTACTCAAAGCAAGTGCTGGAGGAGGAGGAAAAGGAATGCGTGCAGTCTATGAACCAAAAAATCTCAAATCACAGTATGAAGCTGCATCAAGAGAAGCATCTACTGCATTCGGTGATGGTACTGTATATGTGGAAAGATTACTCACAAAGGCAAGACATATAGAGATACAAATTTTATGCGATGAGAAAGGAAATTCTGTGCATTTAAATGAAAGAGATTGCTCTTTGCAACGCCGCCACCAAAAGGTAATTGAGGAAACTCCCTCTCTTGCTCTATCGAATGAAATTAGAAAATTAATGGGAGAATCAGCACTCAAGGCTGCTAATTCTGTAAATTACATCGGAGCGGGAACTGTTGAATTTTTATTATCTTCAAAAGGACAATTCTTTTTTCTAGAAATGAATACAAGATTACAAGTCGAACATCCAATTACGGAGTTGATTACGGGTATAGATATAGTCCAGAAACAATTTGAGATAGCAGCTGGCTTTGAATTAAATCTGAAACAACAAGATATTGGCATAAATGGACATTCAATCGAAGCCCGTATTTATGCTGAGAACCCATCAAATGGTTTTTTACCTGCAACGGGCATACTTTCCAAATGGAAATTTCCAACAGGGCCAGGTATTAGATTAGATTCTGGATTTCGTGAAGGTGATCAAATAACTATAGATTTTGATCCAATGTTGGCCAAATTAATTGTTCATGCCTCAAATCGAGAAACTGCTTTGAGAAAATTAGATACAGCACTTTCTGATTTCATAATATTAGGAGTTGTCACAAATTTGGGATTCTTAAGAGATATCATAAAACAAGACTCATTTTCTGAAGGTCAAATAACTACTGACTACTTAGACAAGGCCCCTGAGTCATTATTTATTCAACCAAGTGTTGACCCCTCTCATCTGATAGCAATTGCATCGGCTATGGAAAGAATGGGAATTAATGGGCAATTATCTGGACAATTAAACGGTGAAATAACAGATTATTATAGTGGACATATTGGTGATCCATTTAAGACATTATCAAGAATATTTCCTTGAGGTAAAAATATGGAATGGAGTATAGGGGAAGAAAATATTCGATATACTGCTGAATTGGCAGATAAGGAAGGTAAATTAGAACTTTCTTCTATTAAGAAAGATGGCAATGAAATCGATATTTCAGATGTTACTATATCTCATGATTCTAATTTCAATAGATTGTTGGTAAATATAGATAAAAATTCTAAATTGGTCCATGTAGTGAAAATTCAAGATTCATACTGGATACATTTGGATGGCAGAGTTCATGTAGTCAACGCTCATGAAATTGGTCTTTCTAGTCAAAAACAAAGTGAAGGCAGTCTAGTTGCTCCTATGCCAGGAACAATAATTGAAATTCTTGTTAAAGAAGGCCAAAGAGTAAGAAAAGGACAGGACTTAATGGTAATGGAGGCAATGAAAATGGAACATAAAATACAATCTCCAAAAGATGGAGAAGTTATTTCTATCTCTCATAAAATAGGTCAGAGAGTTGATATGGGTGCTATTTTAGTTGAAATCGGAGATTAAATTGTTTACTTAAGAGGTTGTAGATATTTCTGATTATTCATTAATGGTTGTAAAACTTCAGGAATTACAATCCTGCCCTCCTCGTCTTGATATTGTTCCATTATCGCAACAAGAGCACGACTTGTCGCAATTGCTGTTGAATTCAAAGTATGTACTGCAGCATTTCCATTTGAAGTTCTGTAACGCATTTTCAGTCTATTGGCCTGATAGTCGGTACAATTAGAACATGACACCACCTCTTTGTATTCATTCGCACCAGGAAGCCATGCTTCTAAATCATATTTTTTTGAAGCAACTGTCCCCATATCTCCTGTACAAATATTTACTACTCGGTAATGTAAACCAAGACTATCCCACAAATCAATAGCGTTTTTCAACAAATCTTCATGCATTTCCCATGATTCATCCGGACGACAAATAATTACTTGTTCTATCTTCGTAAACTGATGAACTCTCCATATCCCTTTATCTGAAAGTCCATGGGCACCAACTTCTCTTCTGAAGCACTGTGAAATGCCCACTAATTTTATTGGCAATTCTGAAGGCTCTATTATCTCTCCCATTCTCATTGCTGTCAAGGGATGTTCACTTGTAGCTATTAGATAATATCCATCTGGATTTATTTCATACATCACAGTTTCGAAATCGCCCAGATCGGTAACTCCCTCATATGACTCTTTATTCATCATCAATGGCGGTTGTATCAGAGTATAGCCCCTATTCATTAGAAAGTTAGATGAATAAATTTGTAAAGATAATTCAAGCCTCGCTAAATCACCTTTGAGAAAATAAAATCTACTTCCTGTTATTTTTGCACCTCTATCTAAATCAACCCAAGAATTTTCTTCTAAGATTTGATTATGTGTCTTCGCAGAGAAATTCAATTCTACTTTATTTCCATGTAAACTGTGCAACGTGTTCTTCTGATCATCTTCTCCAACAGGGACGCTTTCATGGAGTATATTCGGAATTTTCATCCTCAAAGAGTCTCTTTCTTTTAGATAATTATCAGCCAATACTACTAATTCCTCAATTTTTGAACCTATAGTTGCTATTTCTTTCATTATTTCATCAACTTTTTGTGTATCATTATCTTTTTTTGCTGCCGCAATCCTTCTGGCCGCCTCATTACGTTCTTTACGTAATATGTCTGAGTCATATCTCGCTTTACGCCATTCTTCATCCAATCTAATTACTTCAATGATGTTATCATGAGGAAGTTTTCTTTTATCATGATCAGCAATGATGACATCTTTATTTTCTCTAAACATGTTGATGTCTAACATACTAACGAAGTCTAGGAATGGACATTCACCCTTCAATCAATCGGCAATTTTGATTATAATAGGGTGATGTTATGCCATAGTTGGCCAAAACCAATTGCAATCGTCCCCGATATTATGTAACCAAGAATACTGCCGCCATTTAACAGAGGAAGTCCTGCTTGCGGTTTTCCTCTTGCTACTTGGGTCATGAGGGCTAGATAACCAAATAAGCCCCCGACTAAGGTTCCTAATCCAACTAACATTGGACCATAATAAATTGCAACACTATCTGGCCAGAAATCAAATACAACCGGTCCTATTTCTGGTAAGAATGTTACACTCGAAATAACCAACATTCCTGGAAAAATAACATCGCCAAGTCCCATGAATAATGCATCTCTGGACTTACCTTTTGGCGCTTTACTTTTATCTGGTACATCAACTAAATCATCCTGCATTATCTTTTCATTTTCTTCTCTAAACGTGTATCCCTTTTCTTTTGGAGCAACTAATAATACAGGTAATTTTAACCCAATCATTGTATCTGCTAATTCTAGCATGTGTTTACTTTTATTTACTGCCCAATGATCATATATCGCTGCCAAAATCATAAAAATAATTATCAATATTGGTGTAAATGATATCCCAATCATTGTAATGACTCCTGCTCCAACTAATATTCCCACGCCATTTACTACATACCATTCTGGATATTTATGTAATAAAAGCATAAGTCCAACACTTAACCCCAATGCCCCAGATATCATCAAANATTCCATCGNATCAACTGAGAAGAAACCATTAGTGATATTATCAAATAGAACTACTAAAAGATAGGTTATNGGCCATACTGAATATAATAAACTAAACCANAAGGCCACCATAACAATGCCTTTAATCAAATAATCTAGGCCCTTTCTTGCCAACCATATTATTAGAATCGTAAATATGAATATCATTACTAATTCAAATAATATATTTACGCCTTTAGTTGTACCTTCCTCTCCAAAAGCCCTTACACTGTCATGATTATATATTGGTTGAATAAATAATCCAAGTAAAATAGAGCTAACAAACATTCCTGCCATCCCAGTCATTGAAACCCATTGTTCACGCATAGCCTGTAATATTTCTGACCCATTATACTCTGACATGTTTCCACGACATTCAATACACATTTCACTTTGACCCTCTCATGGGCAATACAGGCCAGAGCATCAACATCTCTAGAAAGTGGCTAAAAGCTAGTATCAATTCTGGAATTAAATTAGGATTAGATACATGTTCAAAGATGCTTCAAAGGCTAAATAATCCTCAAAAAAACTTTACTTCAATACATGTAGCAGGAACTAATGGAAAAGGTTCGTTATGTGCTAATCTTTCTGCATTAGGGTCTAAAAATGGCCTTTTAATTGGCTTTTTCTCCTCTCCACATTTAATTACTGTTGAAGAAAGGGTCCGGATAGATGGTAGGCCAGTCAGTGAAGAGATATTTGATAAATGTCTGTTTTCTGTATATGAAGCATCATTAATTCAACCCGTACTCTCTCCTACATTTTTTGAAATTACATTCCTTACATCATTACTCGCATTTTCAGAAGCAGAAATTGATGTTGCAATCATTGAAACAGGACTTGGAGGAAGGCTCGACTGTACGAGATTAGTAGAAGCAGAAATATGTGCTATAACTACTATTTCCAAAGACCATTCAGAAATACTGGGAGATACATTAGTTAAGATAGCAACAGAGAAAGCAGCCATATATCGGCAGAATATTCCATTATTTTCTTTATACCATTCAGATCATGAGGTAAGGGAAGTTTTTATCAAAACTGCTGGAAGGGATTTAATATGGTTTAATCCTAAATCTCATAATGCATGGGATATATCAAAAGAATTTGCAATAAGTATAGCTGATTATATGGGTTGGTCAATAGATGATTATAAAATCAATTGGCTAGGTAGATCTGAGGATAATATTGATTGGATTCCAGGAATAAGATGTAGAGTTAGTGCTGCACATAATATTGAAAGTATTGAAAATGAGTTAAATCTTCTTGAAGAAGAAGTTGTCATGGTTATCGGCATGACATATAAACCAAATCTCCAAGAGACATTATCCCCATTTAAAAATCGAAAAAAAATTTTATACACAATAATTACTGAACCGCCAAAAGGCCGAAAATATGCAACTCCTTTAGAAGAAATATATGATGAATTAGGAAAATTAGGTCAGACCAAATTGGAAACCATTCATAATCCAAATGATGCATTAAAGAGGGCAAAGATAATCGCTAGAAGATTAAATAGTTCAGTATTAATAATAGGCAGCATCTATTTGATTGGAGAAATAATGAATTATGTAATTGATCGAGATTCTTTAGATTTGTACGATGTCTTAACCATTCATTCTCCATTAAAGTAGACAATATGATTAGCCACTCACACGCGCCATGATATATGACTGGTAAGTGGGACCTAAGGTTTATCGATTTAGCAAAACATATTTCTGAATGGAGTAAAGACCCGTCTACTAAAGTAGGTTGCGTCATAGTTGGAGAAGATAGAGAGATAAGGTCAACAGGGTTTAATGGTTTTCCTAGAGGAATAGATGACACCTCAGAGAGATTAGAGGATCGCAGTCAGAAATATCCCATGATATGTCATGCAGAGGAAAATGCAATCATGCATGCTGCTCGAATTGGGGTTTCTCTCAAAGGTACAATGGCATATGTTACATGGCCGCCCTGTTCACGATGTTCTAGGTCACTAATACAGGCAGGAATTAGTGAGATTGTTTATCCTTCAGACATCGAAATACCAGATAGATGGCAGTCTGATTTTCAAATTGCTTCAGAAATGATGAGAGAAGCCGGAATAACCGTAAGAAAGGCGTAGTCAGATGCCCATTGTCACTAAAAAATTTGTTTTCAAAAGAACAGGCCATATTGTAAGAAATAGAACAGTACTAGCTGCTATGACAAACAAACAGAGTCATGAAAACGGTATTTTATCCAATAACGAAATAAAATGGCTTACAAGAAGGGCCAAGGGTGGTTTTGGGATAATCACTACAGCAGCAACTCATGTATCACCAGATGGCCAAGGATGGGAAGGCGAATTTGGAACATTTGATGATTCCCATATATCCGGTTTATCCGATTTAGCAAATAATCTAAAACAAAATGGTGCAATAGCAATAGCTCAAATCTTCCATGGAGGAATGCGTTCACCTCAAAAATTAACAGGCGTTCAACCAATCTCGGCTAGTAAGAATAGCTGTGAAGAATCAGATAGTAAATACTCCCGTGAGGCTTCAGAAGAAGATATTTATAGATTAATAAATGATTTCAGAGATGCAGCATTGAGATGTTTTAAGGCCGGTTTTGATGGTATAGAATTACATGGCGCACATGGTTATTTAATTAGCCAATTTTTAGGTTCTAACACCAATCGGCGTTCAGATAAATGGGGTGGTGACATATACAACCGATCAAAATTTATTATTGAAATTATACGTTCAATAAAGTTATTAATTCCTGACAATTTCTTAATCGGCGTTAGAATATCGCCTGAGATTTATAAAATCGGAATTGACCTACATGAAAGTATCACACTCTCTAAAATTTTACGTGATGAATGTATAGATTTCCTACATCTATCATGCTGGGATTCATTCTCCCGNTCTAAATGTGAACCAGATGATCCACGTTTNCTCACTGAGTGGTTTACAACTACAATTAGTGATTTACCTCCAATAATATGTACCGGNGGGATATGGNATAAAGATGACGNCCAATCTGTATTTGACCAGGGTGCTGATTTTGTAGGNGTNGCCAGNGCNGGAATAGCACATCCGGATTGGGCTATTAGGATTTCAGAAGAAGATTATGAGCCACAAAAACCACCTTTTTCGAGTCTACAACTTAAAGAAGCAGATCTCAGTGAAATATTTATTGATTATATGAAGTCATGGGATGGCTTTGTTGAGGGCAATTAACAGATTTATCGAATAAGAATTTTTTCAGTAGATATTTTTTCTATAGAAGCATCGATTTTACGAGGGCCATCTGAACCACAAACCAATGCAATAAATCTATTTAGTGGCATACCATGTTCCCAACCCAAATATGGAGTTTTATTTCTTGTAAGTGGTAGTGGCGGTATTTTTCTAGATAATTGTCTCAATTTTCCACTTAAATTGTTACTTTCTACTCTCATTATTCTCCAACTATCTCCCCTAACTCCCTTTAGTCTATATGCATATAGGGGCATTAAACCACATCTCTCACCAACTTCTTTCAATGCATTATATTGATGAACTGTTCTTCCAGAAAGATAAAGTTTGTTTTCTTTTGATGATTTAACTTCTATAGGAAAACATAAATCACCTCTTAATACTAATAAATCACCTGTACCTTCTGAACCACTGCCCGGTGCTCTAACCACGAGAAAGGGCCTTTGGATTACTTGCATTGCCTGAGCTCTTTCTATTTCAGAACATGATCTTGTAACCGCTCTTACGCCCTTTAATTCTCCGGCCAGAACTGCTCGCAACTCCCTCTCGTAATTTACTCCCACGGGGGGTAGCGGATTGTGAGGGTACTTGACTACATCGTTTGATGGAGTGATAAAGTACTTATTTTAGCCACATATATATTCATCGAAACAAGGTCTTTATCGTTTATTTATTAGTTTAATTAAAACACCCTCGCCTTCTTCAGACACACATGGCGAGAGTCGCAGTACGGACTGATGACTTCCAATTAGCATACAGACTCATTAAGAAATTACGTCAATCACAGATTAAGTACATACAATTAGAATATTCTACACCTCTGCCACAAGATGTTATTTTTTGGTTTGGAACACATAAAGAAGTTCAACGTTCATCAGATGAGAATGGTGTTTCTTGTGATATTGATTTAGTAGATGTAACTATACAAAAACATATTAATTTATTATTGGCAGGACCTGATGTAAAATTACTTAGTTTTGGTGTCGATACGGGTCCAAGGCCTGGCCTTGCATGGTTTGCCGATGGTAGATTGATTGGCTCTTCACAGTTAGAAGATATTGACTCTGTAGTTCAAGAGATTAATCAAATAATATATTACATAGCCCCTCAATCATCGATTATAAGGATAGGCAAAGGTCCTAGAACATTATCTAGCAGGATTGTAAACAGTTGTCTTGATCAAGGATTTGATGTCGAACTAGTTGATGAGAAGAATACTTCCATTGGATCACGTCATGATCATGTATCTTCTGCCAAAAATATAGGTTTGAAATCAGGAATACCAATTTTCAACCACCTGAAAGTAATTCCAACAAAAGGTGAAGTCAGGGAAATACAAAGAATAAGCCGTTTAGCAAGTCATGGGAAATCCACCATTCCATCTAATCTAGCCAGATCTGTAGCTAAAGGGAGAATATCACTGAAGGAAGCATTGAACCTACATTCACAGTGATTATTCAAATTTTCCTTTACGATAATCCCTAGTTCTTTCAATCCCTGGCATTTGATCTTCACCTTCTCTATACACTGTTTTCATGTTATTAAGGAAATTATCCTCATGAGTTACTATCAAAACCATCCTGACTCCTGGATCTTTTTCACCATCCATCCATGCAAGTATAATTTCCATAGTTTTCCGTGCACCTTCTCTGTGAGGGTAGGCAAAAACGTCCATTCCTAGTGGTGGCAATACCAAAGTTTCTCTCGGCTCTATTTTTTCCACTTGTTCAAATAATGCATCATAGGAATTTTTTAATAATTCTCTTCTAAAATTATCCTGTGAAGGCCTTCTACAATCAGGCCCAACCACATGTACTAGATTTTCCGCAGGAAGATTGAACCCAGGAGATGTAACTGCTTCTCCAACGCCACATGGTTGTAGATTTTCTTTACGCCTCTCCTTTGCTATATTTGTGCAGAATTCCCTTAATTCCGGACCTGCAGCAAGTTGCATCCTCTCATCTAAACCCTCTCTTCCTGCTAGACGATTATTTGCAGGTATTACCATGACATCTCCTTCAATTGTTGTTATATTTCCAAACACTACTCTGACTTGTCCATGTTTACACTCTCTCACTATCACGACTTCTGCCATAAATCAGCGAGGCAAGGTCATCGGATATCTAATCATCGCATCTATTTTAATCATTTTAAGCCGAAGAGTTGATTCACTAATGCCCCTTCGGAATTACACATGTCATCCGGTTATGTCTTAGTTAATGTTGAACCAGGTGCAGAAACAAGTGTTTTTGAGCAGTTATCAAAATTAACTTTTGTTTCAGACATCAATCATCTTTTTGGAGATTATGATATAATAATAAAAATTGAGGCAGATGGTATTGGCGTAATAGCTGGAATGGTAGTCGAATCTATACGTTCTATCTCAGGAATATCAAATACCAAAACTTTAGCTTGTGCAGAATTTTAATTCTCCCAAATGGTATTTGCCACTATTTAGCCATTATTATAACGTTTATTTTCCCAAAAGTTAATTATCTAATTTGGAATGGAAAGGATTGGAGAATTGTCTATGACTGAAAAGAAATATTTTGTATTGATGAAAGGTGGAAAAGACACAACACAAGTGTTCCACAGTAAACAGCCTAGAGGTGCAGCCCTTAAAGCAGCAACAAGAGGTGAGACCGATATTAGGCTCAGAGAGAGAGGAACAGGAAAAGTTCATGTGTTTACAGGTAAGAAAGAAATGGTCCCAAAACCTGCTAGTGCACCTGCATGGTTGCCTGATATGATAAATAAGGCCAACGTAAAGAAAATACGTATTGATAGATTATAATTTCTACTTATCAATCATTTTTTTAATCCAATTTTTTTGGCTAACATCGATATCGGATCATAATATTCTGAAACCACTCTTTCCTTTAGGGGTATTATGGCATTATCTGTGATGTTTATTCCTGCCGGGCAAACTTCCGTACAACATCTTGTAATATTACAATAACCTATTCCAAAATCTTCTTTTATCTCTGGTATTCTATTCTCAACATCCAATGGGTGCATTTCCAGTCCTGCCAATCTTACAAAGAATCTAGGTCCAGCAAATTCATCAAATTTTTGATGCTCTCTTAAAACATGGCATGTATTCACGCAAAGCATACATTCTATACATGCTCTAAATTCTTGTATTCTATTTGCCTCATTTTGATTAAATTCCCAGTTTTTTTCCTCTGGTCCATTTATTGGAACCATTTTCTTATTCATTTCATATGCCCATGAAGTATTTGTAACCAAATCCTTGGTGAGAGGAAATGCCTGCATTGGTTTTACTAGCACAGGTTCTCCATTGGGAGTTTCTTCCATTACTTCTTCCATTCTTGTCATGCACATTAGACGCGGTTTTCCATTTACTTCTGCTGAGCAAGATCCACATTTACC
>PCAI01000008.1 GCA_002731195.1 Methanobacteriota archaeon
TTTTTTAGTAATTGGTTTTATTTCTTTTATTTTGTTAAATTTAAACATATACTTGGATGAATTAAATAGCCCTCTTAGAAAACCGGATAGAAGAAGGACAGATAGTGCGATTGTGGAGGTCCAACCCCAGACATTACCGATAGCAGCAAACTCTTCCTTCGTTAAGAGAAGAGCCATGGCAGTCACCAAACCAATTCCCAAAGATGTTTGAATTCTCATACCAAGTGGCATAGCTAAAATTGTTCTGAAAGCCTCGAGGCGTTGTAGAAGTACCAAAGACCAGATCACGGTACCAATTGACCAGATGAATAAATCTACAGAATAATCGCCTAAAACAAGATCCATGGGCTCTATATAAACTGTGGTCCCAATGAGTAATGAGAGCCAAATTACCGAAAATCCTAGCAACATTACAATTTCACTCAGAGAAGTTCCTAAACTTTCCCTCAGACCTTGTTCTTGAACGGGTTTTTTATCCTTTCTTGTCTTAAGATCTGATGTTAAAATCTTAAGTTTATCCAGTGATTCTTCAGTTTCTAATAACTTCTGAGTGATGGCTAATGATTCTATCAACATTCCTTCCTGCTCCTTCCTTATCTCTTCATTGGTTGCAAATGATTGTAATAACTTTTCATATTCATCTATTGGAATCATTACATTTCCCATCGATTGTACAAGATTTTCAAGGGATGGTACATCAGGGGCAGGAGGTAAAGACTCTCTTAGATTAGTTAAACGTTCGATTTCTTCTGATGAAAGAGGAAGTGGTGTCCATCGAGCTATTGCATTATCCAATTCCCTAGATGTGGCCTTACTTACTTCCTTGACTTTCTTGCCAGTATATCCAGTTGCAGCAATCATTTTCTCTTTCAAATTGCTAAACTGCTCGCCTGCAGTTGTTTGCCAAGAAAGACTGTCGTCGGATGATGCCTCAGCCATGCTTCTACGACTTCTGAGGATTGCATCTAAACTTGAAACATTCGTATATTTGCTTTGATGAAATACAAAGATATATATCGTAATTAATAGAAAAAAACACTCTTTAATTAATAACATCACAATGGAAGAGACATGAACGTAGCACAAATACTCACTTTCCTTGTTGGAGGATATGCATCAGTGGCAATAACAATCATGGGCGTCATGCCATTAATGGCATAGACTAAGCGGATTATTTATTCTCAGATGAAGTATTCCACCAATCATCGGATGGTAATCTAATATTCTCTTCTGATGCCATACTTTCTGTTTCATTGATTAGTACAACAGGTATTTGTTCAGATTCGATATGATAATTCATTGAAGGAAGAATTAAGATAACTCCAATCATGATACCAATTATGCCACAACAAGTGAAAGGGATAGAGAGATCTCCTCCAGCATTCACAGTAGGCTTTGTATTTGCTTCATATACAATGTAAAGTGGTAATATACTGAATAATATCAAAAATAAACCGGTAATTTTCTTAAAAAATACTAATACTAAATTCTTATTACTTTCTCCCTGGTTTGATACCGGTACAGTTATTGATTGGGTAGTTGAAGAGTCATGGTTAAGTGAAGTTTTATTGGCATCATTATTATTTATCCTATACATTCCTAAATAAATAAAGAATAATCCAACAAAAAATTGGAAACAACAACAGCATGTTAATGCGTCAGTTATTTCTTCAACATCTTCAGTTAAACGGCTATTAGCAGGATCATCTGGATAATACCAAACTGAAATATTAAATGACGATGAATGATATTCGTATGCATTATCAATACAACTTCTACTAGACTTATAGAGAGTATATTCTACAGGTTGGCCATTACTTCCAAAGTACGCCTCTTCATTCACAGAATATGTATAATTTAGATATGCAAAACATCGATATTCATCCCTATAATTAGTCCTCCCGTTTACTTTGGATGATATCTCCCTATATTCTTCAAACCATTCAGTACCTTCCTCTACATGTCCCAATACTTGATCTGTTTCTGGTTGTAAAAGTGAATTTAATAATCCCATAGTAAATAAGCAAATAACAATCCAAGAAAAAAGTGATATCCAAAAAATTAATTGCTTAGAGGCAGATAATGAATTCTTATTATCTAACATATTCTAACCTTTAGATTATAAAACAAATTATTTTGTTTTCGGATTCCAATCTTTATATTCTATATGTGCTGCTCTAACTATAGTTTGTGAATTTTCATATTCCTCTATTCTTTCTGATAGCCATGTGAACCACTCAAATCGTGTATCTCCTCCACTTTTTCTGTCTTCTATAATAATCGGTTGGCATGTTTCATGATGAAACATGATTAATCCAGAAAATAAATCATATACTAGTTGAAACTGTAAATCTCCACGATGAACCAACGCACCCAAACTTTCCCATGTTGTCATTACTGAGAGGGCCTGGGGCCATTTTTCACCATGGTATTCAATGAACTTATCCCATGAATCTATATTACTGGGTTGGTGTGTTAGTTGTATTAATCCGGAAGAAAAATCAGGGGATTGAAATAATTCTGCTAAAGATAAAGCAGCAGTACTTTGCCTTACCTTTTTTAATTCTCTAATTTGAATCCATGAATATACTGCTGCACTTAATATTGTAACTAACCCAATAATTTCTGCCCACTGAGATGCTACGGCTAATTCCATATTTCGTCAGATGTTGTTTGACTTAGATGCTTTTCTATAATATCAATCTGAAATAACTATTTTAATATTCATTTGATTTATTTTTTTGTATAATGATTCTAAACTAAGAGATAATAAAACCGCAAGTATCTGGAATATTGAGAATACAATATTCCAAGTTAAACTGAATACTAAACGAGGGAATGGAGGTGCAAAAGCTAAAGTTGCAAAACAGCCAACTAGTTGTAATGAAAGAGCTAGTGCATATGGACGAAGAGAAAGATTTCTCTGTCTTAGTTTGGAAACAATAGCTGTAGATGACAATAGTAGTGGTAAGGCAATAAGCAATGTCATCCATTCTGTCGGTGGATTGTCTCTAGCACCCACATAACCTCCCTTTACAATTATTCTACCAGGATCAAGTTCTCTGGGATGAGGGAGTGCCCACGCTTCTAAGCCATTTACTTGGCCCAACATTGTCCACCAAAGTATCCACATTACTAAAGGCAATACTGCAGCAGCAATAAATGGTTTAGGATTTGTCAAATTATATTTTTCTAGTGTTATCCATTTCCATTGTGTTCGCATAAGAACATCAATCGAAGAGATAATCAGAAGAGTTATTGATGCTGACCATGCGCCCCATGTTAAAACCAAAAAACCACCTAATGCGATAATATCAAGCTCTTTTGGTAACTTTATGTTGAGTTGATGGTTTGAGAATACATTTGTTCTTTGTAAAAGACCCAATAATCCAATAAATAATATAGTCAATAAAGCTAGTATATCGATACTGGATATTTCAAGCCAATTTACAAATAAAATTAGTAATAGCCAAATTGAAGTAAAAATACCTTCCTTTCTGAATTCTTTCTCATTGCTGAGATATTTATACATAGGGCCAGTGATTGATAAAATAAGAATACTAAATAATAAGTTTGTTGAATTTTCTGGCCACCCTAATTGGACTAAATGTAAGACCCAATGTTCGCCCACAAGACGTTCATGAACTCCTATAATGCCAAGTAATGAAATGAAGCCTAATACAGATAGAGCAATCTTTTCATTGTTATTCTGAAATTTATTATTTCCAAATCTTTGATTGATAATTATCCATGTCAATGGGATTAGAGTAAACCATAACCGAATGCTACCAAAACTTAGAACTAAAGCAGCAGCTAACCATGGCCACCAATCTGGCATAGAATTGATCCAATTTCCTATTTTATCTTCTTTGTTAGAGTTTTTTCGATGATTATTAAGTGTCCACCATACTATCCATATTGATGAAAAAGCACCAATTAGACGAGGGAGAACAGTTACATATCCAATAAAGGCATGACTTAAAATCATCATAGTTAAAACAGTAATAAAAATTGAAGTAACTCTACGTTCTTCAATATTTTTTGGGAAACCCATGCCAACCAAAAGAATGGCTGCAGCTGCAAGAAGGCTCCAAGTACTAGCAGAGATTAATAAATCTATAAATCTAGTAAATTCAGCATCTATTGGTATCTTTTCCCATTCAATTATATCGGGGCTTATGTCTTTGGCGGCAGGCCTATCAATTGATTGGAGAAATATTTGTCTTTCATAAGCCGCCTGCCAATTCCATTCCTCCAATTCATTTCTTTCTATTGCCGATATATCAAGAATGTCTAGTGGTATTTGTCCATGTAATTGGACAGGAAAAGGAATATCCAAAACAGCGATTGTTAATGCAGGAATATCACGTTGATGGGCTTCTGAATGAGAGCCAGGTATAATTTGTGGACCCCAGACAAGTGCAGCAACTTCTCTAGTTACATCTTGTGATGAGCCGTGAGTTCCTAGTTTTGTCATACCATGGTCTGCAGTGACTATTATTGTCCAATTTTCAGGAACTGCGTCTAGTACTTCATCAATAAGGCCGTCTATATGTGTAATCTTTTCTGCATACTTCTCGCCAGTTGTCCCCCATCTATGTCCTACTTTATCTGGTCCTGAAAAATGTGCCCCTACTACATTATAAGAATCATTTTCAAACCATTGGTAAAGAACATCTGCAGTATCTTCATCTCCTTGGTAATAGTCTGCATGGCCAAGAAAGGTATCTGTAAAATCTAAATTTTCCATATCCCCATACATATTACCAAAAACATAACTGCCTACTAGTCCAACATTATATGGTGAATTTGTGCTTGAAACACCTTCTTCTGCGGCAAGAGTCCATGCGTCATCGCCTCCCGGATGCTCTAGATTGAAATTTCGAAGTCCGTCACTTGGAGAATTGGGCACTCCATTCATAATTTCAGAGACACACGTTGCTGATAGAGTAAGTGGACCGGTTCGCAAATGTAGTGTTGCTCCACTCTCCCTTCTCTCATTTAATAATGGCATATTTTCTTCATCAAGCATCCAATTTTCGCCAACACCATCTAAAATAATTAAAATAAATCCTTCACCAAGGGGATCATGGATCGCTGGAGGTTGGATAAGTATTCCATCAGGAGTTTCCGAGTCAAGTAATACATGTGGTGCAGTTACAAAAAGAGGGATGATGAGCATCAGGGTGAGAAATGTAAAAGGCCTTGTACGAATTAAATCGGCTACTTGGTCAGACTTGGCAGTACTCACAAATAAACCTGAATGACTTTTGATTAAATACGATTGGTAATATTTCTAATTTATATATGGATAAATATAACATTAATAACTTACTGAAAATTTCATATTGAGTATAATTATGCTAGTGATTCGTTAACTTGATTAAGAATTATAGATGTAGACCATCCTTCTTCATGGTTATAATGTGGGTTAAATCCAGTATTCAAATTAGTTATATGATCATCGAATTCTACATTTAATTTTGGATATTCAAGTTTTGTCTTCTGAATCACTGAGTCTATTAATTTGTATAAATCATTTAAATTCTCGGCGACCAGTCGGTGACGTGCTATTTTCATATCCCAGTAGTAATGGCTGGTACTTGAATAGTTTACTAAAATAAATTTGGTTAAAATTTAATTTAACTATTTTCTGGAGGGTAAAATTCTGTAAGGGTACCGACAGATTCGTATAAACTTGGGCCGTTTCCAAGGTAGTAAACCGAACCTAAACGTGCTCGAGAATCTTCTGCAGTGGAATTATAATTCTCAGCACAACTATCAGTACAACCATCTGCAAATGCTACGTACACACGGCCATCTCTATCAATATGTAAATCATTAAAATCTAATAAATTTCTATTGGAGCCACCAATATCTCTACAGTCTCCACTATTCAAACAAATGCTACCAACCTGAACTGGGTCTGGTGAAACTCTAAGAGTATGAAAAATTGGGTTAGGATCAAGAGCGTTTAAACTGAATGTGATATATAGATAATAACTAACATTACTGGATGCAAAATGTGGATTTCCATCCCATGATTCCTCATCAATGTTTGGAAGTCCAAGTTCACTAGAATTCTCACTACCCAAATAAGTTATAGCTATTCTTCCAGGATCTCCGGCATCAATTTGAGGGAAAGTTGTTGATATTACTTCTACTGGACTAATTCGTATACTGTCTTGTTCCCATGATTCACCAGAATCTGTACTACGCGACATGTAAACTCCAAAGTCTGCGCCTGACCAGATATGATATGCATTAGAATTTGTATCAGTAGCAACTTCAGAATTTTTACGAGGATTTGGAGTCCCCACATCCTCTCCCATTTCACGCGTTTCCCATGTTAATCCATTATCTTTAGAAAAAATTACAGCAGGCGTTTCAACTCTGGGAGTGACATATACAGTACCATCAGGTGCAGTAGTAATAGCACCATGTAAACCTCCATTTGTAGTAGCAAGACCATAAATTTGTCCACCTACTTCGAAAGTGGCACCTCCATCAAAGCTGGTGTAACAAAAGATTCCTGCAAGTTTATTATAACAAAAATATACAGCTTCGTCGTATATTGGTGTGACTGAACCAGGTATTCCATATCCATCACTTGTCCAAGGCCCGGTTGCTAGTTTAATATGGTCATTCAATGGAAGAGGTCCAGAATCATGAGGATTTCCTAACCATGATTCTCCATCATTATCAGACCACCCAATCCAAGTTGATTCTAAGCCCATCATGTGGATATTGAAAACTCGATCAGTAACTGGATCAACCCAACCGTATGGGTCACTAGTAAATGGAGCCTGTGTGAAGTCTCGAGTATTTTCCCATGTTAGGCCATGATCACAAGATCTCATTGGTAATTCCATCGCAATAAAGAATATACAACCACTGGAAGTAATGCCTATACTAGGCTCTGGACCGTCTTCGCCAACGTTACTAAAAACAAAATCAAATGGCATTTCAATAATACTTTCATAGAGAGTAAAATCAACAGGCATACCCTTAGAATCAGTAACAAACTCACCATCTATTCTTGAGGATTCTTCCGTGAATATTGAATTATTGGAAGATTGAAGACAGCCTGAAAGAGATAGTGATAACATCATCAAACCGATAACTGATGACATGTACTTCATATTACTACCCAAAAGCCAATAGGGGATTATATTATGCATTGTTGAATAAAGATTTTTTTCGTAGTACTTACTCACTTTTTGTGGTAAAAAAATCAGATTTGTTTTGTTTTTCTAGTCTCATCCAAAGTCTATCTATATCTGTCATTATAATCACTCATTAATAACATGATTAAAGTTTAGATATAAATACTCGTTTAATATTTCTCATACAAATAAACATGGCATACAACAATTATCATTAGATTCGTTCCCATTCCAATAACAGTTGGCCATTAGAATTTATTCTTAGAATTGGAGACCACAGAGAAGGATCATATGACTTGTAGGCATCTTCAATACTACTTTCCATCTTTTCAGATAATAAGTTGTCTAATTTTATTTTAAAATTAGATTTATCCGAATAGAAAAGTGGATTAGGTAAAATATCTGGCTGCTTTGTTTCAATGACTTCTTTCTTTGCTTCTTCTTTAATTTGCTCATCTTGATGATTGTGTGAAGTAGTGAGATGTGTGTCCTTAGTTTCATCATTTTCTATTTTCTCAGGTAATCCTATTTTTGACAATATTGGTTCTGCACCTTCTATAGTACTTCCTATTCCTAAACCACCTCTAGAAGAATACAATACGGCTTGTCCAATTAAGGTTAAAGCCGCCAAAAATAATGCCAAGACTAGTATTAAACCGTCAAATTGAGAGCCGAGAAAAATTAATCCTGAAGGTAGTCCAATTAATCCAAATATTCTCCTCCATCCTTGATCTCTCTTAA
Organism: Methanobacteriota archaeon; assembly: GCA_002731195.1. Lineage (GTDB taxonomy): Archaea > Thermoplasmatota > Poseidoniia > Poseidoniales > Thalassarchaeaceae > MGIIb-O3. Next base: position 7,908 of record PCAI01000008.1, read on the forward strand.
ATCCTAAAATCATATGATGCGCAGATAATAGAATTAATACTATTTCAAATAATCCATCAAACTCAACTTCTTCAGAAACGAAAAGCATGAAGAATATTGTAAATAAAGAACCAATTAATCCTAAATTGTACTGGTAATCAAAATTATCAATACTTCCCATTGTTTCTCCAACAGTATTCATTTCTCCAATTTCGTCACTTACAGGGAATGGGTTATATTCAGCCCATGAACAATATATCATGTATAATCCAATAACTACTGGCCATAATGATGTGTAGCCAAAATCTACATCATAATCATATAATGCAAAATGTAAGGTAAAAGTTTGGAGGAAAATAGAACAATGGAATAGCCAAGGTCGATTGTTTTTGAAAGTATCAAAGGCAATTAACAAGCTAATTAAGAATGGTATGGAATTACTAATATCGTAAGACAACAATAAGAAAATGTATGCCAGTATTCTAGATACTGCTCCTAAATATTTTAATTCATCAAGTGAGAAGGAGTCTTTGACATTAGCATATAGTATTCCATTTTTTACTAACATATATTGTGTTAAGCCAATCAAACCTGCCATGAATGATGCTATAGCAAAGTCATCAGGATACATATCCGACAATCCTATCAACTCTGTCAGATTTATGATTGCCCAATAAGTGGCAATAGGAGTTACCCAGAACCAATGTAATAATCCATACTTCCATGAACCATATGTAAGTAAAGATACTATGAATATTGGGGCCAATTTTTCATCTGGGAGTAAGAATGAAAGTCCCAACAGTATAGCAATGAATGGTCCAAAAAATTGCTCTGGACCATATCTTGAGCCTTCAGGGCGTTTGCTTTCCTCAGAAATATTGAATAAAACCATCGAAGGAATTGCCAACAAGAATAAAGAAACCCAACGAGGAGTGGAGAATATTAGTAGATTGGAAAATTCACCTAGATATGGTATGTTCATCAGAATAGACCATAGTATAGAATTATCAGAATAATTATTCCCAAATATAGTTGAATATATGATTGCAAAGAAGGGAGTCAAAAGGAGGACTGGAGTAGAAACGTGTTTTGTAGCCCTATAAATTGTAAGAGAGAAGATTGGTATAGCGAGCAAGCCACCAGAAATATCAGTCAAACCAATCAACAGAAGGGTAAACAAAGTAAATGTACCAAAATTTCTAGCTTCTTGAGAAAGATCATATAATCTCTTAAGTCTCAAATTAACAATTAAAGGGGCTGAAAGTATCAATAAATCATGTAATACTAGAGAAAGAATATTTGCATCTTCCGCCAAAAGAATTACTGAAGAAAATGCAGCAATAGGAAGTAAATATGCAATCCCGAATAGTCTTTCAACAGGACTAGTCTGTCTCAATGCTCCAGCTTCAAAAGCAAGTAAGAGAGAGGATATTGCTACACCCACTAACACCAATAAGATAATCATGTCAGAATTTTCAAGGTTTACACTTATGCTTTCCCCAATGAATATGAATAATAATATAATTATAGAAGCAAATTCTGGCTTAAGGACTAGATTTTCTGAGGATTTCCGATAAAGATTTGCAATTATGAATATAATTATAGCAGTAATAATTGCAAATGGACGAATGCCATAGATTTGAAGATTACTAGGCATCTGTAATGTTATGATAATTATAGGCAACAGTAGAAAAACAGCATAGACATTTCTATCTAGTAAAGATTCAAAGTTTTTAGTCTCGGATACACTAAATAAATAGAATTGTGCCATTGAAGCAACGAATATCAATAATGAAAATAATATATTCGATTCAGATATTAGAATTACATTCATTGAAGCTAATAATATCACCAAAGATGGAGTAAAATTACTAAACCTACCTCTAACTTGCCCCCAATAACCCAATGCAAGTATTATAGGAAAAAGAATAAAACTAGACCCAAAGGTAGAGTCTAGTGTCAAATTACCAATACTCAATAGATCCATTTCAGCTTCTATACCTATTACACTAGATATCCACCAAGCAGCAACTGTAGCAGCATATGTTAATCGAACTACCCAGTCTCTTGCTTGATCTCTGGTCTCCAAATAAATGAATGCTATTATCCCTACGAACCAACCAATTAGTGCTGCCTCTGAAGACAGTAGAATAAGAGAAAGAGGGAGAGCTATTGGCATTGCGGGAGTTCTTAACATGGCCGTTGGTGCAAACCATCCAATCAATAATGACACCCATAACCAAAATGTCAAACCAAATGGCTCAGGACTATCTATTAATCCCGTAAAGACATATGGTATTTGATTTCCTGCAGCAATGATTTGTGCAAATAATATAGCAGCCACTACAACTCCTGAGCCTTTCTCTATCATCTGTTGTGATAGGCTTCTATCTGTGGCAGTAATTCCTATTATTATTACAAATGGGACTAGTAAACTTATGTGTTCAAAATTATTAATACCTAATAATAATGGTAGAATAACTGCTAATCCACATGATAACAAGTATAATACTGATCGATTAAGGCGAAGTGATGCTACAATTGAGCTAGCCATTAGCAATATGAAAGAAAGAGTAAGAAAGATGTCAAGATTATTATTAGAATAATCCATCCAGATTGAAATTGCACTAAATGCTAAACTGATTGGCGCTAAAATAACTATAGTCCTAGGGAGAGTACCTAATGAATGTCGATGAATCATCTTTATACTGAATTCCATTACTAAAATTAAAGACAAAGTCTGGAGTAATGAAAGCCAGACCGGCATCCATATTTCTCCATCTTGAATTGCAATCCAATTATTTTCCTTACCCATATAAAAAACTAAAAATCTAGAAAGCCATATTGCAGAAAGAGCCCCCATCAGAACTGCCGTGGCTGAGGAATATTCTTCTATAGCATTTTCATTTCTTTTCTGACCTTTGGTGCTTCGAAGCCATTCATGGAAAATGGCACATGACAAAGCTGTAGCACCCGTAACAATTCCCAAAGTTAAGTACGCATAATCACTGGATACATTAACTACAGTAACATAGTAAATTGCATATGCCAGTAAAAAGCCACCAGCCGCCAAGGATGCATAAAATCCATATAGAGAAGTATCTATTTCTGAATTCAAAACAGTTTTATCGGGATATTCTTGCATAAACTACCTTTGAACAAGTATGCTTTAGACTTGTCTACGGATTCATATAAAATATTATAATTATAACAATTTATTAAATAGGCCAAACAGTGCGAATAAAATATGAGTTTTGACGATATAAGCAAAAGTGGCGATATAATTGAAGTTTGCTCTAATTGCTTTAGTCCTCGGATAGCCCCCTATATGGGCTATGAAACTGGTAAAAGGTTCATATGTCAAGACTGTGATAGTATTAGTATGGTAACAATAGAATTTAAAAATATAGAATCATTAGTAGAATTCCTAAAGGAAAAGCGAGAAAAAGAATCTAATGTTGATGATTCGTAATTATTTGAAATATGTATTATTGATATTTCTGTATCTAAATTATTCTAACTCCAACTTAAATCATCAGGCGAGAATATGCAAGATCCATTGCATGTATCCCAAATGTCTTCCATTTGGAGAAATGCAAATGCCATATCACGAGCGATCTTTAATCCGCCTATTGCATTGTGTGCGGGATGTGGTTCTTCACCATATTCATTACCATCAGGTGCATGAATATATCCTCCATCAAAGAAAACTCCTACAGAACCTTTGTAACTATCATTAACTACATCAACACCATATGGCATTATAGTTGAAGAATCTAAAATTGGAATATTAGCCGTTCTCATCATTCTTGATGATGAAATATTTGAGATTTGTAAATCGGCAATAGAAAATAGTGTCATTAATTCGTATGGTTCAACCTGGTCAAGATATCCTTCTTCTCTAAGAGAGAGGAAAGTATCTGCTTCCACCGAATCCCAAAGAGACTGCATGATAGATATTGCAACTGCTCTATCTAGTTGGCTATCGTATCCATATTCACTAGCAAAAATNAAATGGAATCTATCATATTGTGTACATCTTTCTATAATGTGTGAAAAAGAAGATCCTCCGGCCCATANNACACCTCGATTAAGATCNGGGGAAAGTCCAATTATTGATGGGCCCCTGATGGCGCCATTAGAATAACCNGTATATACTGGGTCNGAAACATCGATTAGGCTACTGCCATTATGGTATAATTCTGGCAAATCAGCACAAATACCCATAAATGACTTGNTCATCACCACTTGATTGATCATCGATTGCTCTAATCTTTCCGCTTGATGTTGAAAATTCTCCATATTCAATACTGCATATTCTATACTTATTGTATCATCACTTGCCCAACCATAAAAACTAGTTCCCAACATAGCCGCATTATTTTCATTGGCCCATCCATATAATCCAGAAGTATTTCCAGTTCCAAGGAAACCATGACCCCATATTGTCAAATCTGCTGGTCTAGAGATTGCGGTGTTGGGTATTAATAGCCAAAACGGTATTTCCCTATTTTCAACAAAAACAGGAGTGCGGTCTGTATCTGAAGTTCTTCTAAGTAAGGTAGGTGGATAAAATGATTCAGTGTATTGAGGTGCTGTATAAGTGCCACTAATCATCCAATGACTTCGATTTCCATTCTCATCCATCACTTCTTCATTAGATTCAACTGTACAACCTAGGCCGTTCTCACCAATTCTTTCTAAAGCATCATTTCTCATAGAAAGTAATGGCCCTATTATTGATTCTGTAGATGCAGTATTGAAAACCCATGCAGTCTGTAAAGAATTAATAGATCTATCAGTATTTTCTGATATCCATGTAAAAAGTAAATCAAAATTAGGCCTTCTTTCTTCGATATCAGGAGAATTAGTTATTACATTATCGCGAAGAGCTGCAAAACCGACTGGGGCACTAATTTGTTCACCATTAGAATCTTTAAGATCACTAAATATGACAACATAAGAAGTATTATGATCCAAGGCCTCAATAGTCCTTAGATGGATAATCGTTGGTTCACTATCATCTGATCTCATATCTAATTCAGTCCAATGCGGAACTAATTCACCTGTATCTTGATTAATAATCATTGATGGATGCCCTACTTCAAGACTTTTTTCAATACTATATTGTCCGGCCATTTGAGATACATCAGGTTCTGAATTAAAAGCAGTCATTATCTGAGTGTTGGGGCTAGCGCCATCTATTTGATTAATTATAGGGATATTTATCTGGCTAACAGTTCCAGAACCCGGAATTGTTTTAGGAGAATATGAAATTCTTTTACCCGTATTAGTACCATCATCATCAACTAGAAAGGCGTCAGAAGGAAAAGGTAACATACAATGTATTGGGTTAGTATTGTCGCAACCATCTTTATGAGGTATTGGAAGTAAAGGAATCAGAATTTCATCTACAAATTCACATATATCAGGATCTGAAGTAGTAGCATTAATATCATAATTAACTGCTGTAACATCCATGCAACCTATTAATAAGGTATTATCTTGAAAATCTTCTACTTCTTTTTCATCATTATCATTTCCCAAACACCCTGCAGATAATAACATCATGACAATTATTAGAATAGTTGAAACTTGATTTTTTTTAGACTTCATACATTTAACCTCAGTTAGTGTAGTAATCCACACCGTTCTAACGCGATAACCAATAGGTTATGAAACTCTTCATTGGAATACAAGTATAATGTGTAATATTTAGATATAAGAAAAAAAGCAGAAATATCCATAAAAGGTATATTATTTGAACTTGGATGCATCAAATGCATCTTCTTTGATTATTTTTTTTGTTACTTCTGGTAACGGATACTTTAATCCAGTTGCAGTATTAAAAAGAATAGTTTTTTCATTTTTATTCACTAATCCTTTCTCAATAGCTATTTCATATGCTGCAAAGGTTGCAGCGCCTTCGGGCGAAAGTAATAACCCATCTTTTTGACCTACATGGTTACAAATTTTAGTAATATGCTCATCAGTTACTGCGATTGCAAAACCACCTGATTCTTTCACGGCGTCCAAGATAAGAAAATCTCCGATTGCAGACGAAACTCGAATTCCACTTGCTAATGTTTCGGCATTTTGCCAAAATTCTGCATGCCTATTGCCCTCATCCCATGCTTTTACAATTGGAGCACAGCCTGTAGACTGGACTGCAACCATTCTCGGTAATTTACAATCTATCCACCCTAATTCAAGTAGTTCATGGAAAGCTTTCCACATTCCAATCAAACCTGTCCCTCCTCCTGTGGGATAAAATATTACATCGGGTAAATCCCATCCTAATTGTTCAGCTAATTCAAGTCCCATTGTCTTTTTACCCTCAATACGGTATGGCTCTTTGAGGGTTGAAACTGCAAACCATCCAATTTCCTCTTTTCCTTCATTAATTATCGAGCCACAATCTCCAATTAATCCATTAACTAAAAACGTATTAGCACCTTGTGCCAGAGTCTCAGAAGTGTTGATTACAGGAGTATTATCTGGACACAATACTGTTGATTTTAGACCTGCTCTTGCAGCATATGCTGCCAAAGCAGAACCTGCGTTTCCATTAGTAGGTATAGCAAGATGTTTGAAACCAAATTCCTTTGCCATTGAAACTGCCATTCCCAATCCTCTAGCTTTGAATGAGCCAGTAGGTAATCGTGATTCATCCTTAAAAATCACATTTCCATGGCTAACATTCAAGTGATCTATGCTACTTTTTAATGTAATAAGTGGAGTTATTACTTCACCCAAAGAAACCTTATTTTCAGAATTGGAAACTGGCAGTAGTGGCGAGTATCGCCAAAAACCTGGTTCAGAAGAGTTTTCTATATCAGATCTATTAACTTCATTTTTAATTCGTTTTAAATCGTATTTAACCAAGAGAGGTTTCCCTGCTGGCGATAGGGTGTGCGGAATTCCCTTTTCAACAACCTCTCCGGTAAGGGCGCATTCTAGATGGGTGACATAATTCATGAATTAGGTAATAAGTTCTTATTAATATCCTTTCTATAAACACATTTAATGTGCCTATAGTAGGACGAGAAAATATGAAATTGAGTGGAGTAATGACTATTATCATATTCATATCGATTTTATCAGGATGTGCAGCTCCTCCAGACAAAGTTGACCCTGCAGTTATGGAAGCATTAGAAACTGGTGATTTTAGATACCTGAATCTCCAGGGGTTAAACTTTGCAGATACTAATTTTGATGGGACCAATTGGACCAATGCAAATGCAACAGGTTCTGATTTATCAGGATCTGACTTTGCTTTAGCTGATTTTACTAATGCTGACTTATCTGAAACAAATATGGATGAGGGTTTTTTCTTGGGATCTAATTTTTATTATGCAAATTTAGCTTATTCAAGGATAAGTTATTCTAATTTCTTTTTCAGTTCTTTAACATATGCAAATTTATCAAATGCTGTAGCGTTTGAATCTGACTTTGAATCTGCTAATCTAGGAAATGCAGAAATGAAAGGCGGTAATTTTAGAGACAGTAATTTCAAAGATAGTAATCTTCATCTGATAAAGGCATCAGATGCTGATTTTGGAGGAGCGGTGTTTGATGGATCAAATATGACTTATGCAGATTTAAACTTCACAGATTTAACTGGCGCGAGTTTTCAGGGTGTTTTTTTACAATTTGCAGATTTAACTGGTGCTATAGTCGATGGGGCGGATTTCAGCGGAGCGCAATGGTACTACACGGTGTGCCCTAATGGTACCAATAGTGGAGAAGTAGGAAGTTGCTTCTAGTAGTATTAGTAGGCATATTCTCGTAAATTTTCTAACGGTATTATTTGTAAAGTTTCTTCATGAGTAGCCTCAAGTACTACAGGACAAGCATGATCTGAATCATAAGCATCTTGCCAAGTCTGGGCGCATACACACCAACGATCTCCTTCTTTTAGGCCTGGGAAATTAAATTGAGGAGCTGGTGTGATTAAGTCATTACCCTTTGAAAGAGCAAAATTTAGAAAATCTTCGGTAACAACACAACAAACTGTGTGTAATGATCTATCATTCCTATCAGTGTTACAACATCCGTCCCTAAACCATCCAGTTAAGGGATCTATAGAACACTGTAATAATTCTTCTCCGAGGACATTGAACGAGGGCAACATGTTAAATTGATGAAGTAGATGATTCTTTAATTATTGCTTTCAACCATTGGCCTACTGGATCCACAATCTGGACATAACTGGGTTTGAAGATCGGAATATTTATGAAAACACGCTGGACAAATTGGAGCTAAGGTTAGTATTTTACTTGTATTTATCTCAATCTTTTCATTCTCAACTCTTTCTAAGTGGATTTTATCTTTCTCATTAATAGGAATCTCAAATCTCCCAGGGCCTCCAACTTTTAGTAGAACATCAGGAGGAAGTGTGACAGTTCCTGTATCATCAATTATTAGTTCCCTACTCTCTGAGAGATCTGAAATATCTACATCGTTCCCATGTTGTGCAACGAATCTGCCTTCTCTCAATTCTAAAGAACGATTACAAAATGATGCAACCTCTCGGTTGTGTGTGACTAATAGAAAGGCAACACCAAATTCTTTGTTAAGATCGGCAAATAACTTCAAAACTTCCCTACTAGTTATTGGATCTAAGGCCCCTGTTGGTTCATCTGCAAGAATTATTTTAGGGTCTGTTATTAATGCTCTAGCAATTGCGACTCTTTGTTGTTCACCTCCTGAAAGTTGCTCAGGTAAACCTCTAGAGCGTTCGCCTACTCCAAGTTTATCCAATAATTCCTGAGCTTTTGCTCGGGCAACTCTGGGAATGATCCCTTGATGCCTCAATGGCTGGGCTACATTATCCAAGGCATTCATATGTGGTAACAAATTTGAATCTTGGAATATAAATGAAATAGTTTTTTGACGTAGTTCAACAAGTTCTTTACCTGTAAGTCTAGTCATTCTTTTACCTGCTAATGAAACATTACCTGCTGAAGGTTTCATAAGTCCTCCAAGAGATTTCAATAAAGTTGATTTCCCAGAGCCAGAAGGACCTACTACTGCAACTGCCTCACCTTCAACTATAGCTACATGAATTCCCCTAAGTGCTACTACATTGCCGTCTTCGGCCTTTGAATCATAGATGTGGAAAAGACCATTTGCCTCAAGAATAACATTATTTTTTATTTTCATATTTATTCCCCCTTGAGAACAATTGCTAAATCTGATTTTAACGCTTTACGGGTTGTATACAATAATGCTAAAACTACTGCAAATAAAACAGAACTATTCACTAATAACAAGTCAAACCATGGCCATATCAATTCCCTATCTATGGGTGCTGATTCGCCTAAAAATATTTGAAATATAAAACCAAATATTCCAAAGAAACCATTGAAAGATTCAGCAATTGCCAAACCTAGAATGACACCTAATCCCATACTTACTAAGAGAATAGCCATAATTTCAAATAAAACTAGACGAATTATTTGATTAGGACTTGCTCCTATTGCCTGAAGTATAGCAAGTTCACGTTTTCTCTGAGTCAAAACTAATGATAAGAAAACAAAGGCTGATGCTACTGAAGCAAGTGAAGCAACAACGAATTGTAAACTTAGCAATCCCGGTGTTCCAAAAATTAAACCTCCTTTTCTCTCATTATCCTCATGAACTGTTGGCCAATCCGTAGATGATGAAACTCCAATAACGTTTGATACCTCAGTACTTAACTCACGTAATGCATCTGCACAACCTCTATCTTTTTGATTACATAGTTCAAAGAACCATTTATTTGAAGTATAGGAATTTGCTGTCTGGTTTCCTACCAATGCCTTGTAAGTTGATTCTCCTATTACAATAACTTGTGAAGATTGAGTTGGTTCTAATCCCGGAACCCAGATATGCTCGCCCATGTATTGAATATTGGCATCTGTAACGGTTGTTGATATATCTAATCCATCTGGACCAAATGAGAAATCATAATCAGTGTATTCAATAGTAATAGAAGTGGAAATATCAGATGAAGAAAGTCCAAGTTGACGACGGGCTTCCCCCCCAGCAGTAAACCAATTATTTTTCCACAGTAGAGAGGCGTCGCTTACATAGGTTGGAATTGTTTGAGTATCCCAAAGGAGAGTTTCTTCATGGCCATCAAAAACTATCCATGTCCTCAATCTTGAGTCTTCGCCCAAAGGACTAGTGAATATATCTCCCACCGAAGTCATTGAATCTATATCTTTAATATTAGAATTGTCAACTCTTTGAATTGCAAGTAGAATTTCATTTCTTGCTTGTGTTTCACTCATTGGTGTACTAAATTGTACTTGGAGGTCTGCTCCATTCTCAGCAGAAGTTGTACGTTCGTCAACAAGTGTACCTGTATAACCTTGTACTGCAGCTAAAGTTACTATTGATAATGTAAGTAGCATTATTACTGCCAGTCTGTTAACTGACTCACTAGATCCAGATCCTTTGAGGCCTCGTCGAATATCTGTTACCAAAGGAGACCGCCCCAAAATTAGCGTGAAAATTCTCGGACCAGCAGCTCCTAAGCGACCAAGTACAAGTGCACCACCTATCCATAGCATAAAAGGACCAAATAATAATAATAAAGCATTAAGAATAAAATTTGAAAACATTCCTCTCGAGTCGAATGGCCCCCATCCTCCATTACTTTGTATCCAACTTTCTAAGAAGGATAAGCCACCAATTATAAAGATTAAAACATGTAACCAGAATCTAGATTTCTTAAATCTTCCAACCTTTCTTACGCCTTCGTCTATTTCAATACTTAAGAAATCTTTAACCCTAGTTCTTCCGAAAAGCAAAGTTAAACCTACAGTAATTAAAATAATGAAAAAAGTAGAGACGAATGATAGTGTTGGATTTATCTCTGTTCCAGATGATCGGAATGACATGAAACCTACTGCATCCAGTACTAATGGAACGGAGAACAACGCTAAGACGTAACCAGTAAACCAACCTAAGAATCCTAAAACTGTAAGTTCCAATAAAATCATTCCTGTTAAATTACTTTCAGTACCTCCAATTACGCGTTGTATCGATATTTCTCTTTTTCTCTGTTCTAATGATAATACGAGGCCATAGATAAGAACGGCAAAAGATAAAATTATAATTGGTATCATTAGAATGTAATCAAATACTTGAATAATACCTAAAAATACGTTGAGGAAAAATATTGTTCCAGAAATTACATCATTATAACGTACTTTAATTGAAGAATCGGCATATTCTTTTTCTTCTACAGTTTCTTTTAAGTCATTGAGCCAAGAAGTAGCAGCTGATGTTGAAGAAGAAGGTAATAAATTTCTATCAACTGAAACACCTAGATATCCATGGTCATTATCCATTAAGATTAATTTTTGAGAATCATTAAGTACTGAATCTGATACCATTACTGGATTGAATAATAATGTTGGATTTCCAAAACCTTCTTGATATATGGCTGAAACTTTTAAATTATTAACAGTAATATTTTCTCTGCAGAATTGAAAACCTGAGTCAAAATTTACTTCAAGCTCGCCTAAACAACTTTCAGAAATATCCTCTAAACTTGATCCTCCAGCAGCATCGGTGACGAAAGTGAATGTCAATGAATCAATAGTATCATTTATTGAAACTCCTGCCCTACTAGCAATTTGAGAAGGGAGAATTATACTTCTATTATTTTCCGCATCAAGATAACTAGAAGGCCAGGTCCCATAGAGAATATCTCTAGCATGACGTTCTCCCAAATCTCCATCCCAAACGCCATCACCATAGAATCTAATTGGTCTATTGTCATTTATTGGCGGACCTTGTTCTGTTGCCTCTGGATAGGCCCAACTTACATTTTTCCAATCTCCGATAGACGCTGTAACAGATTCAACTACTAGTGGTTGAGCTCTGAAATTACTATCATCAAAAATACTATTTGACCTAATTCCCTGTCTTCCATAGACAATTCCACAATCAGATATTCCTTCAATTGCAATTAGTTCATCACACATTGATTCCCAAACTACAGAGTCATTGGTTCTGAAATCTTTTCCTGGATCTTCATCGAATGCTATCTGAGCATCAAAAACATCATTCTCCAAAGCTCCTTGAAGGAATGCAGTTGACAATCCTGCAGAATATGCCAACACTGTAGTTATTACTAGTGATGCTAGAAAAACTCCAGCGAAAGCGGCTAATACTCTTTCACGCCCCCTCCAAGAACTTTTGGCTGCCATTATAATATTATCAGGTAGAGAAATTATTCTTTGAGTAGGTGGAAATGATTGTAAAAAGTCAATAAAATTAATATTTCCTGTACTATTTCCAGTTGGTGTATCAATTTCGATATCAGAGATATTGTCTCCTTGATCTCCCTCTCTCATTGCGATTTGATCCATTAAGTCATTACCATCTGGAGAATTCATTTTTCTTCAACTCCAATATCATCTCCCCATGCTGAGCGAATATCGGAAGAAGCAGTTATGCCATCTTTCAATAATAGCATTCTATCTGCTTTCGATGCTAAAATAGGGTCGTGGGTAACCATCAATATTGATACACCTTCTTTTGTTAATTCTTTGAATAGTTCAATTATTTCTTCACCACTCTTAACATCTAAATTACCAGTTGGCTCATCGGCCAAGAGCAGTGGGCGATTGCCTGCAATTGCTCGTGCTATAGCTACTCTTTGTTGTTGCCCTCCTGACAATTGATCAGGGATAAATTCCATACGATCAGCAAGATTTACTTTTCTCAATGCCTCCATTGCTTTTAATGAGGCTTCAGAAGAAGGAGATCCGGCTAATTCCAAAGCAAAAATAACATTATCTAGTGCAGACAATCGATCTATTAGATGAAAATCCTGAAATATCCATCCAACACCATTTCTACGTACATCAACTACTTTATTTGGCGACTGTGTCCCATATTGATATTGTTGTAAAGATATATTTCCTGAGTCGGCATCGAGTATTCCTCCAATTATATTTAGTAGTGTAGATTTACCACAACCAGAAGGCCCCATTAAGGCAACTAATTCTCCAGAATCAATTTTTAAATTTATTCCTTTAAGAACTTCTAGTCTGTTCCGACCAGAACCAAAACCTTTCTTTAAAGAAGTAACTTCAAGCATGGACTAAATGCCGGGTAGTATTTGTGTATTTATACCAGTAAGTATTACTGATGAAAATGATTGTTAATACTTATAAATCTATTAATTAAAAATTATTTTCTAAAAGACCTAACTGCTTCATCATATGCCATAGATAATTCTATGCCATGCTTCTTGGGACTTAATAAATTATTTACATGATCAATTAAACTATCATTTGGTATTCTGTCTGCCTTGCCTGATTTAAGCCAATCATCATGGATTTTTGTGATTCTTGATACCCATTCATCTATATTTACAGGATTGACTAAGCAACTTTGCGGAATCACTTCATTGTGTGCAGGTAAATCTGCAGATATCACTGGACATCCAGCAGCCATTGCTTCTGCAGGAGGATATCCAAAACCCTCTGAAATACTTGGAAATAATAACACTTCAGCATGTTGGAAAAATGAAACAAGTTGTTCTTCCGAGGCTTTTATTTCACTACCTATATTGACTAAATTGATATTTTCTCGGATACTATTAGGAAGATGTAAAAAAACTTCTTTTATGAAGTCTAGTCTCTTACGAGGGACATTAGTTCCTACTGTAATGATTAGGCATTTTGATTGCATATCAAAATCAGAAATAATGTCCCTTGAAATAGGATTCTTGTAAGGATTCCAATAGTCAACGTCTACATCATTTCTTACTAAAAAGGTCTTTTTTGAGGGAAATAATTTCTCGGCTTCTAATCTAGTTTCTTCAGATATACATATTAAAATATCTGCTCTCAATAACCCCTGCTTTAATTTTTTAATATCTCTTTTGCGGATAAAATTTGGTTTATTATCTCCCACTGACACATATACATCTCCGGCTTCTATTGTCCTAGGCCTAATGTGGAAAAAGTCATGAATAGTTACTGCTACTGGGATTTGTGAATTATTTGGTACCAAATGTGCTTGTTCTTGGTCAGTGATATGTAATAAATCAATCCCTTCTTTAGATGCTTCTAAAGTGACCTTTTTAGGGTGTTTGATCCATCTATTAAATAATCTTAGAAAGATATTAGATGTTATTTCATGCTCCACTACAGATGACTTGGTCCAATCTGGAACAAGCGCACGATTGAGTATAGACTCGATAGAGTGGTGTGCCCTTCCAAGACCATTATTTGTTGGTAAAGATGCTCCACGCGCCAGCAGAACACGCCTTACCATGATGCCGCCATAACATGTTGGCCTTAAATGAGGACGGGTTATGTGGCACATGATGAGCAGATATTCGGAGTTGGAAGAGGAAGGTTTTCCAAGTTTGATAGTTGCAAAAGGTAGTTTTGCCGCAATGGGTGGTGCTGAGAGAGATTTATTACGAATAATCCCTTCGTTAACAAAACTATTTTCGGTAAAAATAGCAACTTTACATAAGGTCCCAGAATTAGTAGATTTATGTGAAAAATTAAAAATTAAATTATTTGCACCAAAAAATAATTGGTCATTATCAAGAAATATTTTTTCAACAATTCTTGATACTGGTATTGGATCTGCATCAAATGCGTGGGCAACTTGTGAAGGGTTGATTCAAGAAATAAATGATATAGATTGTATGCATATAATTAGCGGAGATGGAAGTTTGGCGCTTTTCAAACATATTCCAGAACATATTTCTTGTCACTTACATCTTCTTGAACCACATAGAGGACTTCATCAAGATGTTTTGCATCGAAACATTGATGGATTACCCAAAAGGAACCTTTTGCTAACAAAATTATTACTTTCAAGGGCTAGAAAAAGAGATTTACAATTAATCAAAAAATTTAATCTAAGGGAAAAATCATCAATAAGTAGTAATTCTAATTATTCATCTAGTATGGCTAGAGATATATATGGCATAAAAACAAGAGTGTTGTGGCCTTGTGTTGATTCTTCAGAATTTCCTAAAGATGATTCTAATGATGTAGAAAATCCATATAATAGTAATGATGAATACGTAGTAAATATTGGAAAAGCTAGTTGGGTTAAAGGTACATGGGAAACAATCAAGATGGCCTCAGGGACAAATCTAGGAGTAGTACATGTTGGCGGAGGAGATCAAAAAGATTTGAAAAAACTGAAAGAATATGCTGATAGTTTAAATGTTAATCTTTGGATATCTCCAAGACTGTCTTCTCCAGAACTAGTCAGTTTGATGCGTAATTCTAGAGCTATTGTTAGTATGGCATACGGAGAAGCATTCGGTTTGACTCCTATAGAAGCATTTGCAGTAGGGACTCCGGCAATTTTTGTAAATGAAGGTGGATTTAGAGATACAATAGAAGATAGAGTTAGTGGAAAATTACTTGACAGGGATGATTTACCAGCATGGCATATCGCTTTAGAAGAAGCTAGTAAAAAAGAAAATAGAGAAAAATGGACAGAGGAAGGAAGGAAGAGAATTGCGGAACTTAATCTGACTCCAGAGAATCATGCAAGAAAAATAAAAGAAATATTAATCTAATTTTTGCTATCTATTAAGTCATCCAATTTATACATAATAAATATTGAAGAAACCCCTATAATCAGCAATAGAGTAGAAATTAATGGACTCATGATGATTGTTGTATTTAGCGGAAACCAAAATGGCATTAAATCTAGAATTGATTCGTTCCTAACAATTTTCCCGCCTATTGAAGCAACTGTAATAGTCATAGTAAAAGCCAAAATAGATGTAATAACTTGTAATAAATTGGTCTTTTTACTCTTCCATATTTCTGAACCCATCCTTATCCGGCCAATTAAATATGAAGCCCAAAAACCAAATGCTAATCCACTATATAGAAATTTATTGTAGAGTAATTCCGAGCCTACTGGATTACCTGAAACGGAAAGTGTTCCTGTAAAAATTGCAAATGGCATCATTATTGACCCCAACAATGCACCCATTAATCCTGCTCGATCCATAGTAATCAACATATTTTCAGATAGTTTCAATCTGTCATAAGGAAGAGAGAATGCAAACTGGAGGCATAATATATTACAAATAACTGCTAAAGTTAAACTTCCTATTGTTATTTCAACAATAGCAGCATGAAAAGTAGCAGCACTAACCATCAATTAGCACCCTCATTAGGAGGATTATCCGAATCTATAACCCATTTATTTTCTATAGTATCCCACAACCACCCAGGATGATCGGGGTGCTTAACTAATCTCTTGTTAGCAACAATTGTTTCAGTAGAATTAGATTTTTGTTGATCTGATTTAACATTAGGTTTGAAAAAATATAATTGTAATGTTGTCATAAATCCTATTATTATTGTTGCAAAGGCTAATGACTGTAGTCTAGCCTCCAATAATGAGCCTTCAAATTCAACTTGAGAAGTTCCAACTGTTAGTAATGGTTGCTTTATCGAAAAGTTACCGTTAGATGTAATTACACTGTAGTGAATTACAGTATCGCCAAAAGTAGGAGGAATGTCGACCGACCAAATATCTTTTTCGATTAATGATACAGTTGCTGTGTTTTCAAACCATTCTCCTTCTAATTTCCATTTAACTTGAATTGAATCAGTATTTTTTGTCATTAAAATAATATTTGTTGAATCACCTGGAGTTCTATATTCTGGTGCAACCCAATTTTCTGAGAAACCGGGAAGATTTGAGGGCGCTATTTGTACATCAATAGTTAATGGATCAGATACTCCAGTATATGCTAGATTATCAGAATTAGAGATATGCCCATGATTCATTTGGGCATAGAGGTTGTAATTACCACCATCATCAGGTGCAAATAGTATCCAAGTTAATGTCACTGAATTACTGGAAGAGACAGTGGTTTCTACATAGTTATTTATTCCCCCGTTTGGATCTTGAATGATGCTCCACCCATAATCAGAGAGATGGTCAGAATTACCATTTAATGAGCCCAATAGGAAAATACCAACAATCCTGTTACTTGATAGTGTCATATCACTAGCAGTTACGTGTACAGCTACAGCATTACTAGCATATACATTTTTTTGAACTTCTATAGTCAATACACCGTCAGAATCTGCTGAAAGAGAAGGGTCTCCATGGCAAGAGCCTCCACAAGTAAAATCACGATTACTGTCACCATTTCCTCCGGGATTAGCCACTGAGAAAGTAGAGGAAGAAAGTAATGCAAAGATAATTACCATAATTGTTAATTTATACTTCAATATCTATTCCTCCTTACAAATAAATTAAGAACGATACTTGATATTCCCATAATCATCAGTATGAAAGAAGAAATTATCGATGAAAAGGAATTTTCTGAATTATTATGGGGTTTAAAATCAGTTGTTGAAGAAGCATCAATAATTGCCACATTATCATCTGAAGAAACCCAAACTACTTCTTCTCCATTTGAATAAGTAGTTATAACATAATAAATTTCTGCACCTATTGGTACTTTCTCAGACCACGATGTATCATTTGTAATTCCGATTGGAATCAATCTTGTAGGAATGGGCTCTCCCCATTGAGGGATTGTGTCAAGAGGAGTAAGTCCAATTATAGAATCAATTGGACTGGTTGATCTGTAAATATTGAACGTTGTTGAAGGACCCTCCCAAGACCATTGGATATCGATATTTAATCCATCGATGTCTATAATTATATTATCAACTGTATTTATTGTGTCAATATTTATATTATTTTGAATAGTAGAAGATTGTCCTAAATCATCAATAACTGTGAGATAAATTTGATGTGAACCAGGCTCTAATAATACATCGATAATTTGACCTAATATTTCTTGGCCGTTTATTGTCCATATCGAAGAAACAATGGTGCCATCTATATCTGTAGATAGAGAGGAATCCAAAGAAGTCANTGAACCGGGNACAAGTGAATCTGAGAGATCATTCATCGANGCCATAGGAGGNATATTTGATATTATTATTGAAGAATAAGACTCACTAAATAAACCAAAAGTATCAGAAGTTTTTACAATAACAGACCAGAATTGTCCAGGACTTAATAGATTTGAAGGTATATGTGTTTTGTTGTCTAATTCAGGCACATGGAATCCATTTCTTGACCAAGATATGGAAATACTAATTTGATCATTATCAATATCCCTATATCCAATTGATAATGTTAGGTTTTCATTAGAGAAAATATCACTCTGATTTCCAATAATAATTCTTTCTATTGGGCCAATAACTCCTTTATCTCCATTTTCTAAAGAAATAGTTGATTCCAAAGGAGCAGCGTTAACAATAGTAATCGGAGAGCTAGTGAAAATCTCTCCAAAATCTTCTCCATCATTTGGCATTATTTGATATTGCCAGATTTGATTACGTTCAGTTGAAGAGGAGGATATGGTCAATAAATCATCATAATCCGATATTAAAATTCCATTAACAAACCATATTATTCTACTATTAGACTCAAAATCTCCATCTGCATCATATTGATCCCAAGATATGGAGATATTATCTGCTGTAGTGAAATTTTCAGTAGAAGTTATTGATGAAATTACTACAGGAGGTGTATTTTCAATAATTATATTGTTTGAATGAAACCATTCAGACCATGCCAAACCATCATTAACTCTAACAGAAAAATTCCAAATATCATTTTTTCCTGTAGAACTATTTGAAATTAAATTAAGATTATCTAGATTTGGCATATAAACCGTATTCCTATACCAATTAATTTCAGTATTTTGTAGCTCATCTTCGTCAGCATCGGAATAAACGATAAAGAATTGAAGATTATCAGTAGTAGTAAAATTAGAATTAATAAATTCTATATCAATTTCAGGTGGAGTGTTTGAACTACCAATTTGTATTAAATCACTCCATACTGTTTCGCCAAAATCTTCGCCATCATTTGGAGTAATGGATACTTGCCATGTGTCTCCATATCTAATCATTAAATTGGAAATATTTAGTATGTTATCAATTTCATTCTGTCTTACTCCGTCTAGGTACCAATAAATTTCTGTGTTTTGTTCTAAATCACTATCTAAATCAAAATATTCATAATTCAAAAATAAATCATCATCATCGTTTGGATTCTCAGGTGTGATTTCAATATCTATTATCGACGGGATAGAATTTCCTATTTCAATAGGACCTAACGAAACTTGACTGCCAAAGTCTATTCCGTCATTGGGTGTGATTAAAACTTCCCATAAATCTCCTTTTAAAATTAAATTAATGGGTATTGATGATAAATTATCTACTGAAGGAGTAGTAAAATTATTTAATTTCCATTTAATCTCTGTACCTTGCTCTAAATCACCATCAGCATCAAAAAAAGAATAATTAATCGACAGCCCTGTTGATTTTGTAGGATTTAATTCATTGAATGATAATGAAGAAGCTTCTGGTGGAGTATTTTCACTAACACTTTCCAGAGAAGTGAATGGAGAAATAGTTCCCCAAGAATCACCTGAATTACCTCCATTTCCATTTGCAGATAGTACTGCTAATTCAAAAACAACATTCCCAGAACCTGAAGATGGAGATTCCCAATACAACCCCCATGACCTATAATCAGATGTTGTGTGTGTTGCTTGATTTCCTGCTGTGTTTATTTGAACACTCCCTATACTAATTCCGGTTGAAAGAGTCCCGTGACTAACTTCGAGGGAAAATCCTCCCTTGGTACCTGAAACTCCTCCTGTAAGTCCAATTTGGATAGAGTAAACAGTAGAGGGATTATATGATGACGGGAAATTATGTGTCGGAGTTGTTGATGTTGATGTTGAGTGACAGCTACACCCATTGGATGAACCAAATTTACCCGCTTCATTAGCAATAACTGGGGTTGAAAATGCTAATATTAGCATCACTAAAACCATCACAGCCAGAGCGTTGCGTTGATCCATATCTATATTGGAGTGTGAAGTATAACATAATGTATTGTAATTTTTGATTGTTTATCCGTTGAATATATGGGTAAGATTGTCTTGGACGTAACATGGGTGCAATAGAAACGGTGGCGATAATTGGATCAGGGAACATGGGATCAGGTATAGC
>PCAI01000009.1 GCA_002731195.1 Methanobacteriota archaeon
GGGCGTATACTAGAAGTTACTCCTGTCAATAGAGCATTGCTTCCATATAAAATACACAAGTTAGTTAAAGAAATGTATTGATTAGATACATCCCCCACAGAAACATATGGATTCGCCCGCGGGGAGACTTGAAAGACTCCTGATAGGTTTTATTCTACCTTTGGTATTTTTGATTACTATTGTTTATATCGATAATGAATTAACTATTAAAGAGTGTTCATATGGAACTTGCAATAATTATCTAATATTATTATTTTTGATTGTATTAGTCAGTATTTTTGTCATTATTTTGTGTATAATTAAATTTACAAATGTCTTTGATAAATGGTTTAGTAAAGAAACCGACGAGGATATGCGTGCACGTTTGGAAGAAGAGTATCGTGAAGCAGATATATCAAATCTAAATTCTCAATGGGCAAAAATGGAAATGGAACATCTAGAGAACAAACATGGAGAAGAATAGCATAAGCGAAAACTTGACCCTCTGTATCCCCACCCCGTGATGAGAGGTGGATGCGATGAGTGACGTCCCGAGTGAATTGAAATATACAGCAGAACATGAATGGATAAAAATTGATGGAGAAGAAATAATAGTAGGGATAACTGATTTCGCACAAAATGCATTAACAGATGTAGTATGGGTTGAATTACCTGAAGTTGGATCTAAAGTTTCCATTATGGAATCCTATGCAAGCGTAGAGTCTGTAAAATCTGTTAGTGAAATATATGCTCCAGTTACAGGTACAGTAATTCAAGTAAATGAATTACTAGAAGATGCGCCTGAGACCATAAATACTGATCCTTATGGAGATGGTTGGATTTGTAAAATGACTATTGATGATGCATCTCAAATAGAAGAGCTTCTAAATTCTGATGCGTATCAAGAATTATTGGAAGAATAACTATGGCCCTAGACACCATTTATATCTATGTAGATGGGTCTTGTGAAGAGAATAGGAATGTAACATCTGAAACTCCTGCTGGTTGGGGCTTTTGTGTAATAAATGGAGATAATGGATTGGGAAGAGGTCATGGTGATCTAATTTATGAAGAGAGTGGTAAAGTTATTACTAATGGGGAAGTTGAATTTTTCCTAGGTGCCGAAGTAGGATCAAATAATACTGCTGAATTGAGTGCAATAGCACATGCTCTTCGCTGGTTATTACAACAAAATAGCGACAGCGGTGTAATAATAAAAGGAGATTCGCAGTATGCAATGAATATTACTACAGGAAAATGGAAAGCAAAAGCAAATCGAAATATGGCCTTTCGGGTTCAAGAATTATGGAAAGAAGTTCGGTGTACTATGGAAATACATTGTGAACATATCAAAGCGCACAGAGGCCATAGGTGGAATGAACGAGCTGATCATTTAGCGTTCAGAGCAATGAAAGGAGATAGTGCATTACCATTGCAATTTTGGAAACCTGGAAAAAGATAGGTTTAATCATCCTTTAGTGGGCCAATACTAAGTAAAATGTAAGTAGAGTGGAGGATTAGTAAAGCGCCAATAAGGGCCAATATTAATCCAGTTGGATCAGGAAAGTTATTTTGCATAATATTTCCTATAAACCACGCTGCGAAAATAAATAGTAAACCTATTGATAACTCTATTTTTGATGATTTTGAAGGATTTTTAAAATTATCCATCCATGGTATTAACCCCTTTCTATTGAATGTAAAACGATACCAAGAAATGTAAATAAAAGATAATCCAACCAAACCCAAAACTCCTATTGTAAAAGATTTTGAATCCCATGGTCCAGGAAATGAAAATTTAGGATAAAACGTATTTAATACCAAAATAAATCCTAGGATGCCAAAAGATTTCCATTCTGGAGTTTTGGGTTCTTTCATGGCCATAGCAACATCAACATCCATTTTAAAGCGCCGACAGAAGATGTATTAATTGTATAGTTAGGTTTCGGCAGTACATGGGACATGTATTAAAGTGGTCAAAGAAAATTGATTTGGATCATCTAGAATTACGATTTAAGGTTCTGAGGATTGGGATGCCAAAAGGTAGTGAGCATTATCCCGGTGTTGATGATGATGAAAATACTAGATTTTTATGTGCTTATATTGATAAAAAAATAGTTGGTTGTGCAACCTTGCAATTAGATCCTAGAGAGGGATGTAAATATAGAATAAGAGGCATGGCGGTTGATTCAGAATTTAGAAATAGAGGAATAGGTTCTGACATTGTAGAAAATTTACAAAATGAAGTAAAAAAAGAAAATACAGGTATTTGGTGTAATGCTAGAATTAAAGCAGTTCCAATGTATACAAGATGTGGTTTTAAGATTGTATCTGAGATTTTTGAGATTGAAGGCATTGGCCCTCATCACGATATGGAATGGAGGTTGGAATGATGGAGCACGGACCGGGATTTGCACCCGGGTCCAGGGATCTGCAATCCCTTGCATAGCTGCTCTGCCATCCGTGCGTAAAGTAACCGAAGAACCAACTCTCTTTGAATATTGTTCGTAGATTATTGTATTAAAAAATAATTTTTCTTCCATACTATCATGAACGTTCGACACACGGGAGAGGATATGCCACAAGTATCGGGACGATATGAAGGACTTGGAGTTGGCTTTGCTCCTTATCTCCAACCACCTGGAGAAGGAGTCATGAGATGGACAGTTGGAGAGCCTGGATTTGATACTCCTAATGAAGTAATAGAAACGGCAATTCAAGGTTTAAAAGATGGTAAAACAAAATATACTCGTGGTGCAGGATCATTGGAATTATGCAATGCAGTTTCTGACTATATCAAAGAAAAACACAAAATAAATTGTCCAGCAGAAGATATAGTGATTACCCCTGGTGCTAAACAGGGCCTACTTTATTCATTTTTAATTACAACTATGCCTGGAGACGAGGTTATTTTACTTGCTCCTTCTTGGGCATCATATGAACCAATGTTGAAATTTATTGGTGCCATACCTATACACGTTCCCGTTAACAAAGATACTTTTCACCCTGATTTAGATGCAATAAGAAATTCAATAAATGAAAAAACAAAAATGATTTTGATAAACTCACCATGCAATCCCACAGGTGCAGTATTCACTCCTTCGGAAATACAAGAAATAGTAGATATTGCAAAAGAATACGATTTGTGGATTGTTTCTGATGAAATTTATGCACGACTTGTATGGGTAGATTATCCTCATGTTTCTCCTGCTAGTTTACCTGGAGGAGCAGAGAGAACTATTGTTGTAAATGGTTGGTCTAAATCTTGGGCAATGACTGGGATGAGGTTAGGATTCTTGGCTGGCCCTACAAATGCAATGAAAGCTGCGGCTAAAAGTCAAGCCAATTCTGCATCACATGTCCCCACCTTTCTAATGGATGCGGCAAAAGTTGCACTTAAATGTGACAATGAAGTTCAAAAATTTAACAATGAATACCTAAAAAGAAAAGATATTATGGTAAAAGGGCTTTCTAAAATTCCTGGTTTGAGGATTGTCGAGCCGGAAGGTGCATTCTACCTATTCATTGATGTTACAGGAACTGGAATGACGGATGTAGAGTTTGCAAATGGGGCTCTTGATGCAGGTGTACAATTAATTCCTGCATCACTTATTACAGGCGGATCTGGTTTTATCAGAGTCTCATATGCATGTAGTGAAGAAGTGATAATAGAAGGTTTAGAAAGGTTAAAAAAATGGCTTCTTGAATGAATATAAATTGAATATACTTCACAAATATCTAAAATTATATTTATGATTAAATACTGCAATTAAGAAATGAACGGGGATGTTGGTAGGGGACTACATTTTTTTCTGGATTATTCAAATTATACCTCACCAGTTAAAAATGATGGAGAGTGGATGTTAAATAAACTTCGTGATAGTGTAAAAAACGCAGGGATTAGAGAAGTTCATTCACATGTAGAAAGGTTTGACGGAACAAAAAGCCCCCCTGGATATGCAGCTGTTGTTTTAATAGATGAGAGTCATGTAACTGCACATTGCTATTCAGAAATTGGTTTATTGGCTATTGATGTGTTTACATGTGGAGATAATGATCCTCAGATAATAGTTGATGATTTGAAAAATTTTATCTCGAAATCGATTAATGGAATTAAGTTAGTTAGAGAAGAAAAAATTAATAGGTTTGTAAAATAGAGTGATTAGATGTCTGTGAGAGAATTTATTAAAGAACATTATAAGCACTTTAATGCAGGAATTTTATCTGAATGTTCTGAGTCCCTTAGAAAATTCCTAGATAATAAAGGCCGCTTGATTATAACTTTGGCTGGTGCAATGTCTACAGCTGAAATAGGACGTACATTGGCTCCAGCAATCAAATCTCAGAAAATACATGCAATATGTTGTACGGGTGCTAATCTTGAAGAAGATTTATTCAAACTAATTGCTTATTCCAGTTATGAGAAAATTACGAATTGGAGAGAAATGCATGCAACAGATGATGCTGATCTTAGAGATAGAGGGATGAATCGTGTAACTGATGTAGCAATCCCTGAGGAAGTAATAAGGAAAGTGGAAAAAGTGTTGATTCCTTTATGGGAAAATGCAGAGGCTGCAGGAGACAGAAGGTTTCCTCATGAATATTTGTATGATATCTTACTACATGGCAATTTAGAATTTGAAGGGGAAATTCAAAATTCGTGGCTAATGGCTGCAGCTGATGCAAATATACCAATATTTGTACCAGGTTGGGAGGATTCTACACTTGGAAATATACTTACTGCCAGAGTTATCGATTGTACTTTCAAAAGTCCGGATATAATAAAAGGAGGTTTGTATGCAATGCAAGCACTAGCAGATTGGTATAGAGAAGATGATTCGCCCACTGGAATTCTACAAATTGGAGGAGGTATATCAGGTGATTTTGCCATATGTGTAGTACCAATGTTAGAACAAGATGTAGGGATTAAAATCAATCGATGGAAATGGTTTGCACAAATTAGCGAATCTAAATCATCATATGGAGGTTATTCAGGTGCACCACCAAATGAAAAAATAAGTTGGGGAAAATTAGATGTTGATACTCCACGTTTTATGATTGAATCGGATGCAACAATAGTATTGCCCCTACTGCTTAATTCTTTAGAATAGTTGAGAATAATTTTCACATACTTCTGAAATTCTCAACAACTGATTGTATTTCGAAGTACGATCGCTTCTTGCTGGCGCACCAGTTTTTATTTGGCCAGCATTAGTACCTACAGCTATATCAGAAATTATTTCATCGCTTGTTTCTCCTGAGCGGTGACTTATTATGGTAGCAAATCCTGCATCTTTGGCCATTTTTATTACATTCATTGTTTCTGTAAATGTTCCTATTTGGTTTAATTTTATTAAAATAGCATTTGAAGCAGATTTTTCTATGCCCCTAATAAGCCGTTCTGGGTTGGTAACATACAAATCATCACCCACGATTTGAATGTTATTGCCCTCTTTTTTTGTAAATTCAATCCATGAATCCCAATCATCCTCACCAAATGGATCTTCTATTGAAACAATTGGGTATTTTTTAATCCAATTGGAGTAAATATTTGCCAACTCTATTCCTGAAATTAGTTTCCCATCAAAATGATATTTATCTCCCTCTAGAAATTCTTGTGCTGCTACATCTAAAGCAATTGAAACTTGCTTCCCTGGTTTATAGCCGGCTGATTCAATAGCCTGTACGACATAAATAAGGCCGTCTTCATTGCAGGGTAAATTTGGAGCAAAACCTCCTTCATCGCCCACTCCAGTCAGAAGTTGATTTTCCTTTAGGACTGTTTTCAATGTATGATATATTTCAACACCCGCACGTAATGCATCTTTAAAATTAGTAAATCCATGTGGGACAATCATAAATTCTTGTACATCTACTTCGGAATTTGCATGTGCTCCACCATTTAGAATATTCATTAATGGCACAGGCAAAGAACATTCTTCTTCAGATGATATATGCGACCATAATGGATAACCAACACCTGCAGCTGCTCTTAAACAAGCCAATGAAACTCCAAGGATTGCGTTTGCTCCAAGATTTGATTTATTTGATGTGTTGTCTAACTCAATCATTATTTGATCGATGGTATTTTGTTCAGAAACATCAATTCCGATAAGGGCTTCTTTTATTTTTCCATTAATATTTTCAATTGCTAAATCAACACCTTTCCCAACCCAGTCTTTACCACCATCTCTTAATTCTACTGCTTCATAACTACCTGTTGATGCCCCAGAAGGAACTGTTGAGCGTGAAGGAATGTCTATACTTGCATAGCACTCAACTTCCACTGTAGGGTTACCTCGTGAATCTAGAATCATTCGACCATGTAAGTCGCTTATTGGCGAACCCATATTAGATGGGAGGAATGTGTCTCTTCTGAAGATACCGGAGTAAAATTAAAATTATTTGTTTAACCAACCTATCCAATTGGAAACCTTAGACTGAAGGTTTGGTATATCTAATTCTGAATTACAGCATTTTTCCCAGCATAATTGTTCATCTTTAGGAGATATTGAAAATAGTTCTGCTCTGAATAATGTATCATCGGCATTTAATTGCCCTCTCTTGTCATCTACAAAACAATGTAGTAAATGTTTAGGATAATGATGTATTTTACCTGATTTGGGGCAACAAAACATTACACTACGATCTAAAAAAATTAATGCTGAACCAGTAGTTTCATCTATTTCATGACCGAGAATATTTGTATTTGAAATAAGAGAAGCTACATCAACATTATACCATTGAGAATATGTGTATGATAAATTCAATTTTAAAATATCATCTAAGAATTCTTGAGTATGAAGATTTGTCTTCTCCTCGTCCGTCTGCATATATGGGCTGTTGACGTCATCACCTTTTAACCAAACTTTTCCTAAAAAAAATATTAATTTACATAAAACGGAAATAAAGTTATAAATAATGAGTATTAACGTTGTGAAAGTAGAAATAAGATACGGTTTTCGGAATGAACATGTCAAATATTGATTCTTTAGATCGCGGCATTCTAGCGGTGCTCCGAGAAAATGGAAGAGCAGCATATGTAGAAATAGCAAAAAGTGTCGGAGTCACAGAAAGAACTGTTAGAACAAGAATGAAGAAATTAGAAGATGATGGTGTCATAAGAGGATATACGGTGAGAGAAAGTGGCATAGGTTTGTCTGCCTTAATTCGTATGAAAGTTGGACCTGGAACAGAAATTGGAACTTTAGCGGGAGAGTTTTCTGGATGGGTTGGAGTCGAGTCCGTATACGAAATAAGTGGTGAAGCTGATCTTATTGCTATCGTTCATGTTGATGATACCGCTGGATTAAGAAATATGTTAGATAAAATGTGGTTAGCCGCTCCAGGAGATATAAGTTCAACTCAAACAGAACTTGTTTTGGAACAATATTGATTATTTTTTCATTCGATAGCAATAATACTGTAATCTGTCGTCAATAAATGCCTGATAAACAGGAGTTCCTTGAACGCCTGCAAATGTTTCAAAACTTCTTCTGATTGATTTTGGTACTAGTTGATTTATTTTTTCTTTTTTGTTATCATTTACTATGTCTAATGCTTCCAAAACTTCTGTTGTAATATTCCTTTTAGATGTTATTTCAAAACCTACTGAAAGAAAAATATTTTCGAGTTCTGTCATTGTTTTTTGATCTCTAAAATCTGTCCAACAGAAATCTCCTTCATCCTTTAATACACGGAAAACTTCTTGAACAAAATTTAAAATATTTCCATAACAATGTGATGATTCTACATTGTAAACTGCATCAAAACTAGAGTCTGAAAAAGAAAGTTTTTCTGCATTTCCTTCTATGAAACTCAGATTATTTTGACTTTTATACCAATCATTACATAGTGCTACTGCCTCTTTAGAAAAGTCTACTCCGATTAATGATTTTGGTTTTTTTGTCTTTGCAATCCAACTCGCACCACCTCCTCTGCCAGAACCAACCTCTAATACATCTTTATCTTTAAATTCAATATGTTTAATATTTATATTATAAAGTTGGATAAATAACCGATGTGATTCGTCATCATCAGAAAGTATTGGAGGGTCTTTATCCATGTATCCATAATTCATAAATCTGAATTCTTTCTTATCATATCCTTTTGCTAGCCTTTGATACCACCATTTCCATAATTTATTCTTAAGAAAAGGTGGCGAAATACGTAATATTATAGCAAAAATACGAGCAGGCAATCCCATTTTCATTTTATCACTAAATTTTCCATTTTACAGAACAACCAATGCTTTCATTTCTAGTTTGAGACAATGATTGTCCGGAGATTAGCTCGTCTATCGCATTAGATAAATCAGAAGTGGTTGCATGAGATGGGTCACGTGGTGAATCATCTAACCGACCGCGATATACGACTATTCCAGATGAATTAATTAAATAAAATTCAGGCGTTCTCTCGGCACCATAATTTTGTGCAATATCTTGGGTGTCATCAACCAAATATGCATATGACATTCCAGATTTTGCACGCTTAACCATATTATCCCATGAATCAGTAGTATAATTTATTGGATCATTTGAGTTAATCCCAACAAAACCAAGATTGTTGTTTTGTGCTTTTAATGACATTTCCTCTATTCTTGATTCAGAACCAACTACGTAAGGACAATGGTTGCATGTAAACATGACTACTAGGCCATTTTTCCCCATAGATTCTGAAAAAGAAACAAGGTCTCCTGATATTGATGGATTAGCATTTTTAAGTTTGAAATCTGGTGCTTTATCTCCGGGTTCTATCCCCGTGGTGGTTGACATATTTTCTCGGAAGAAGAATGTAGAGTTAATGCTTTGTTAAAATATTAAATTTTCTGATGAGTGGTTTTCCCTCTACTTTCTTCCAATCGTCGTCTGGCTAAGCGGTTTTCTGGATCAATATTCAAGACTTCTCTCCACGCCAATACTGATTTTTCTGGATCTTCTCCTTCATGTAAAATAGCAGCAATTCTGAGTTTTGCGTCAAGATGGCGTGGGTTACACTTAGCAGCGCTCTCAAAATCTGAAAATGCTTCATTTAATCTACCAAAATCAAGATATAATAATCCTCGTTGATACCACGCATCAGATAATGTTGGATCGATTTGTATCGCCTTATTCAATGGTTTTTCAGCTTGTTCTGCCCGTCCCATTGCATTCATGCAAGTTCCGATGTGAACTAAAGCCATGGTATATTCAGGGGATTTAGATAATAAACGCCTTAATTCACTGTTTGCCTCTACCCAGTCCCCTAAATTCATCAAAATTTCTGATCTCCTTAATCTGGCTAAATTTAGATTTGGTCTATTTTCAACTAAGAAATTTGCATCATCTAAAGCTAAACTTAATTCTTCTTGGAGAAGGGCAGCAGAGCATCTATTTAATCGGGCTCTGACATGATTATTATCCATTTCAAGTGTGCGTGTAAATAGATCCTGTGCTTCTGCTAAGTTTCCTTTTCTCGCTGCGATTAATCCCTTGATAAACGGTATTGAGCTGTTATCTTGTAACTGAGTAGAAGCTTCTGAAATCATGACATTTGCTTGATCTAGTTTTCCTAAGTCGAGAGAAAGTTGTGCCTCTTCCAAAGGTATTGAAGGATGGTCTGGGATTAATCTTCTAGCTCTTACTAACGCTATTTCAGCCTCATTGTATGATTCTTGATATCTTAATGTGCGAGATCTGCCCAACCATGCTAATCCAGATTCACGATTGTATTCAATAGCTGAGTCGAAGGATGAAAGAGCATCTAATAGAATCATTTGATCATAATTTCCTGTATCATCCCTATATTCATCTACTTCTGAAAGATACAGACGGCCGCGCATAACATGTAATGCAGGATGTGTCCAAGACTCTGCTGGTGCATCTTCAAGTACTTTTTTAGACCATTCTAATGAGCCATTTCTAAGAAGTAGTAAACTCAGTCGGCCTCTGACTTCGGGATTTTCTGTTGTATTTGATAAATATTCTTCGAGTACCGAAATTGCAGCATCGAATTTCCCATTATTTTCTAATATTTCTGATTCAATTATTGTTCCGAATTCGCCTAATGCTCTTGCCTTTTTGACGCTACTCAACGCGTCTTTTATCTTGTATGGATTTGTAGATAGTATTTTAGAATGTAAAAGCCAAGCTGGGCCGTTATTGGAATCAAGTTTTAATGCCATTTCAACACATTCTAAAGCAGTATTAATTTCACACAAAAGTAATAATTTACTAGCTTTTTTTACTAATTCTTCAGCATTTTTTGATTTTCCAAAAGAAGGATTTATTTGTCGCCCTATTTCATTTGCTCTTTCAACTATTTCAGAAAGTTCCGTCTTATTGGTGGAATCAAATTCTGTGCCTACACCTAATCCTTCCAATCTTTTCTTGTTTCTTGATACTCGATCGGGGTCTGAATCCATGACCAATAATATCTGTTCTTGAAGAACTTGCATATCATCTGGATTAATCGTCAATAACCTCTCCAAAGTTATGTCAAGGGATTCTAGATCGCCTTTTTGTCGCTGGATATCTGCTAATGATGAAAGAGATGTACTATCTTCAGGCTCTAACTCATGAGCCATTTTATAACAATCAGCAGCTCTATCGATCTTACCAATAGCATGGAATAACTCTCCTATTCTTCGATATTCATTTCCATTTAATTCAATATCTTCAGCCTTCATATCTGAATGGTTTAAGATGGTATCTAACCTTTTAGTTAAGGGTAAAAGACCTGGTGTTATTTCAGTATATTCTTCGTGCTCGATTCCAGAGTAGTGAACCAATATCGAACGTGTAGCATGTGTTGCTATAGCACAAGATTCGCTAGAACTTATGGCAAATCCTTGATTTAATAATAAATTTTCAGCATTCTCTAATGAGTGGTGTACATCCAGTAAATCATGTACTCTTGGAGAGTCTGATAGGATAGTATTAACCCCCCTAGACAATAAATCTAAAGATGTTGCTTTGTCATTCAAACTTCCCTGTAAAGAACCCAATCTTGTATGGAATTTTCTACTCTTTTTTAAGATTCTTTTATGCTTTAACCAAAGCGTAGCAAATGCAATTAGAAGTATTCCATAGACTGTCGCCAAAGTCATTGTGGAAGATTCCATCGGCCTTAGCGGACATACAAGACTTTTGATGGCTTCTACTAATTACATATGGTACATATCAATTATTATGGTAACTAAAAATATCCATATTGCATTTTTATATTCAATTTGATGCTAAAAATTATCAAAAATCCTTTGGTGAAAATGCTTGGACATCTTGTTTACGAGAAGTATTTCCTCTTGAGTTACCAAGTACGTTCTCTATACCTGCACCAGATGCATAATCGAATATTTTATCATTGATTTTTCCAGCAAAGACAAGTCCTTGTGCTCCTTGGGTTTCTTCCAGTGATTCTTTTAGATTACTAGCACCTATAGGTTCTGAGGCTGTACCATCTTCATGAATAATAATAGCTTTATTTCGTGGCAACCCTTCTAAATATGCTGCCCATTCTTTAACATGGTTTGGGACTTCCAATACTTCTGTACCAGTACCTACAGATTCATCATCATCTTTTTGAATTTCAATTTGAATTCTAGCTACTGCTTTTGATGCTGCTTCTTTTTGATTGAGGCACTTTGTTATCACTTTACCTTCTAAATGTTCTACTTCTCTACTCTGAGGGGCAATAGAAACGTGAGTTAGTGATTTTCCTAACTTTCCACTTAATTCTAAAAGTAGTAATTTTCCTCCTCTATCTCCATCTAAAAATGCGGTAACTACTTTCTTTGTTTTTGCTAAAGAAACTAATTCTGGATTAATTCCTGAACCCATAGTTGCAATGGCATTCTTTATGCCATATTTTAATAGATTTCGAACATCATTTCTACCTTCAACAATAATTATTGCTTCACTATTCTTTACATTAGGGCCTGACGTCATACCAGAAATCTCTACTTCAGTGTTTAGCGTTAAAACTGACCTTACTTCATCTAAAATATTCTTTGATTCGTCCGTTCCTGAATTTACCAAATTAACTAATAGTTGTTTAGCTCTATCAATTACATGGCCTCTCTTTGCTGAACGAATATTTTCTATTTGTTTTACCTTTATTGAAGATTTACAAGGTCCGATACGTTCTATTGTTTCTAGTGCTGCTCCAATAACAGCAGTACTAACTTGATCGAGAGAAGAAGTTACTAAGATTTCTCCTTGAACTTGTCCTTTATTCTGGTGCAGTACTACGTCAACGTGTCCTATTCTTCCAGTTCTTTGTAATTTCCTTAATTGTAATTCATCTCCAAGCAGCCCTTCTGTTTGACCAAAAATAGCTCCTATGACGTCTTTTCTTGCAACTGTTCCATCTGTACGGATGGATGCGTGTATGATATATTTTCCTTCTTTTGACATATTATTTATTCTCCATTGTTACTAATCCACACTCCAGAAACTCGTTCCGGGTTTGCCTAATCGGCATTTGGGTGAATGGATGCAAAGCATCCTCGAGTGTGGCTTGTAAGCATATTATGCGACTAACCCATAGTTGATGAATGCTCCTATTAAAAATAATTTTTAATATTTATAAAAAAAATATTGTTTTTAGCGAGGAATTATATTGACTGGCTTGTATCGAAAGGCATGGAGGAAATCGGTTTCGATAGGCGAAGTGTATTTCGTGGGGCTACTTTTCTTGCTTTGAGAGATGGACAATTGAGCAATGGAGAAAAGCGATTGTTAGTAAAATTAGCACATTCATTGAAATTGAAAGATGATGAGCCAAAAATGATATACGACTCAATTATTGAAAATAAAAGTCTTGAACCTGGTAAGATAATTAATGAAGAGGAACAAAGACGTATCTATGGCCAGGTATTAGAGGCCATGTTAATCCATACTGATCGTTCGGATGATGAATTATTACAAATTGCATATCTCAGAAAGATTTTCCAAATAGATGATTCAGAACATAGAGCAATAGCTAGGAGCATGGATAGACAATTAGAAGAAGTAATTCATAGAACTCTAAAAGATGAAGTTAGAATTAGGTTATATGATTCTATTGATCGTATGGGCGACATTTTTGATAATATTCTTGTTAAAAATGAGGATCGTAAATGAAAGAATACGCTGTATTGGATGAATTTTTATCAAAATATCAGGATTCAGTTCACACTTCAGATAAAAAATTATTAAAAATTACTAGAGAAGCCTATCCAATTGGAATACCGGCACTTATAATGAAATCAAGTACTGATAGGTTAGGTTCTTCAGCAGGCTATTCATTCCATCTTGGGACACCTGATAGTTTGCTGAGAAGATTAGCATCTTGGTTAATAACAAAAAATAATGGCAATCATAAACTACTATTGAAATTAAATAAAAAACTATGGAAAAGACATGGTCGCGAAGATGTTGCACTTTCAGCAATAATAATTGCAAATTTAGATCATGTATCTATGGAAACCAATCCTTGGGAGATTTTTAGATCGTGTTTAAGGAAAAGAGAGCCGATAGATGGTTTATTGCTTACTATAGAAGAATTATTACGCTCGGGCCGTCAAATGCCTAGTGAAACTCTTAGGATGAATTGGAGTAAGAAAAGATTGGTTGATGGGCATCTAACTATATTGGTTACATATACTGGTATAATTAAAGGGATTATTCCGAGTTCTGAAATGATAACCTGTCTTGAAAAAATAAATATTCCGCCTAATGATTCCGTAATTACTAGAATTATGGATAAAATAAGAGCCATTGAACCACAGGACTGATGGGTATATCACCTTTCCCGCAATCATGGGCGTACGACTTTTACCATCAGATGATCCTATTTCTGAACAAGTTCTTGAATGGACAATTCAAAAAAATTCAGATGATATTTCTCAACTTATGCGTTGGTTAGGTGAATCTAATGGAAGGAAGGAGCGGCAAATATTACTAAAAAGGGCATTAGATCTTATGGATGAAACACAATATGCTTTAAATCGTCTAGATGAGTTAAGGTGATTTAGTGCGTACTTTACTCTTAGCAGGAGGTAAATCATCAAGGATGGGTAAAGATAAGGCTATGATAGAGGTTGACGGAGAATGTTGTATTTCTCGTGTAGTAAATGCATTATATTCATCAAATGAAAAGCCAGTAAGAATTGCAGTTTCAAATACAGAATGTATAAAAAAATATAATGAAGTAATCGATTCAAAAATTAATATTGAATGGGTTGTGGATAAGAATCAATATGCCGGTCCTATAGAGTCAATTACTGAAAATCTTGAAGATCCTGAATTTCTAAAAGAAGATTTCATACAACTGTCTACTGTTGATGTTCCATGGGTTACAAATGATTTTTTTAATTGTCTAAAAAGTTCCATTAAAAAAGAGGATGATGTACTTATACCAACTGATGGTGAAAATATACATCCATTATTATCTTTGATTAGGCCTGAAGTCGTTCTAAATAAATTAAAAGAGGGTAGTAAAAAACCTTTATCTATACAATTTTGTGAAATAAATTATTCATTATATCAAGAGGATTTAAAAATTTTAAAAAATGTCAACTATCCTCAAGATTTAGAATGATATAGTCCCTCAGATAGGGAATCTAAAACTCTAGGATATAATTCATGTTCTATTTTTTTAATCTTATTTTGTAATGTTTGAATTGTTTCTTCTGGTAAAATCTCTACCTCTCTCTGTTCTAATATCATGCCAGTATCTACTCCTGAATCAACTAAATGTACAGTACAGCCACTTAATTTTACACCCGCGTTGATTGCATCCCTGTGGGCATTGGCTCCAGGAAAATCTGGAAGTAGTGATGGATGAATATTTACTATACGTCCTTTCCATTTAGTAACAAAGGAGGGTGTTAAGATTCTCATATACCCACTTAAAACTATGAGTTCAATTTTAGATTTAATTAATTCAATATGAATTAAACCTTCATGTAAAATCCTCTGCTTTTTTTTATCAGAAACATCTGGTAGTGGTATACTTTTTGTATTAATATTTTTTTCATATCCATATTTTAATCCCTTAGCATCATCATTATCTGAAATAATTAATTTGGTAATATGTGATCTAGGTGTTTTTTGATAATTTAATAATGCCTTCAATCCTGAACCGCTTCCGGAAATTAAAACTGCTATTTTGAGAGGTTTGTCAGGAGAAGCTATTCTAGGAAGTATGTATGGCCTCTCCATGGAGTTGTCAGAAATCGGTAGGGTTTTAGGTTTCGTTATAAATTAATAAAAAATGAATTATTTGTAACTGAACTTAAAGATAGGACATCGTGGGATTTATCGGGCTAGAGTATGCAAAGGTTGGAAAGTGTGGAGCAAATTATCGAAAGATATGCTGTTACAAGTAATCCAATTAAAAGTAAAATTTATGTTATTTTGGGATGTTTATTTGTCTTTTTTGCAATAATTGGAGTTTTTGTCCCGGGATGGCCTACCGTTTCTTGGGCAGTCCCTGCAGCATTTCTATTTTCTATTTCTAATGAAAGGTTATTTCATTGGAGTTTGACTAATTCATATTTTGGTTCTGCGATATTTGAATACTATGCTACCGGTAAAACAATTCCAAAACATGCAAAATATGGAATTGTAGGATTGATTTCTCTGATGACATCATTGTCTGCATATTTTGTATGGCATGTCTCTACAAAAGGAAGTGGTGAACTAACAGATCCATCTTCTTGGAATGGTGCTGACCCAGGATATGGTGCTACAACTATTATTTTAGTAGGAATTATTGGAATTTTATATATAATTCTAAAAATAAAAAGTCGTGAATAGAATTAATGTAAAAACAGTCTCTTGTTAGTGAATAACATAGACATTTGATGCTCATTCGCGGCATCTATTACTTCCTGATCTCTTATTGAACCTCCTGGTTGAATAACTGTTCTTACTCCAATTTCATTCGCGGCATCGATGCCGTCCCTAAATGGGAAGAAAGCGTCTGAAATCATCATTGATGATTTGGCTCTTTTACCTGCTCTCCTAGCGGCAATATGCACTGCTTCAACTCTACTTGTTTGGCCGGGCCCGATGCCTACTGTGGCAAACCCTGTTTCAGTTTCAGAAACAAGTGCAACAGAATTAGATTTTACTTCTGATAAGACTGTGCAACCAAATTTTGCCAATGCATACTCATTTTCATTTGCAATTCTTTTTGTAACACATTTTACATTATTCCAATCAATATTAGGTGCACCTTGTATTTGCGAAACCCAACCGCCATCGATTTGACGTATGCGCAACTCATCTTGTCTTGCAGTGAAATCTTCCAAAGTCAACATCCTTCTATTCTTCTTTGAAGATAATATTTCTAATGCACCAGATGCATAACCTGGTGATATTATGCATTCAAAAAAATGGTTGGCAATTAATTCTGCGGTTTCTTTTTCAACTATTGAGGTAAACGCTATGACGCATCCAAATGCACTTTCTGGGTCACTGGCCAATGCATTTTTCCAAGCGTTAGATTGATATTTATCCAAAGCAACACCACAGGGGTTGGTATGTTTTATTATTACACAGCCATGTTTATACTGATTTGTAATATCTAATAAAAGTCCTCTAGCAATACGTAATGCACCATCTAAATCAAGATAATTATTGAAAGATAGTTCTTTGCCCCCGTGTTGTACTGCATTAGCAAGTCCGTATTTATCCTGTTTCATGGAATCCGAGTAGAAGGCTGCTGGCTGATGAGGATTTTCTCCATATCTTAGATTCGTTCCCGAATCGGTATTTATGTGTAACTTACTAGGTATTTCCAACTTTTTAAATCGGTTTTCTAATTCATTACTCACTATTACATCATAAGATGCTGTACACTGATACGCGGAAATGGCCAAATTTTTCCTCATTTTGATATCAATACCTGAAGGATTTCCTGATGATTTAGAAAGATTTTTTATTATATCATTGTATTGATCATTATGAGTAACAACGATAACGTCTTCATGATTTTTGGCTGCTGAACGAATCATCGTTGGTCCACCAATATCAATCATCTCTATCAAATCATCATCGGAAGCTTTTGGCTCTTGTGCAGCAACATTCTGGAAGGGATAGAGGTTGACACAAACGAGATCAATTAATCCATATTCTAAAGTTTCTAAAGTTTCTAAATCTTCATCTTTTTTTCTACGAGCAAGGATTCCTCCATGGACTGCTGGATGGAGGGTTTTTACCCTTCCAGATAGTATTTCAGGATGGTTTGTTAATTCAGAAACATCCATTACTTCTATATTTGATTCTCTTAATTTCCTCGCAGTTCCACCAGTTGAAATTATTTTCCAGCCCATTTCATAAAGTGAATTAGCAAACTCTACTATTCCTTCTTTTTCCCATACACTAAGAAGTGCTCGTGGACTGTCCATGTTATGCGATAAAACACAAGTTATTCAACAGTTCGATAATACAGCTAATCTCCACGGGATGATATTACCTGATCTATTCTTAACATACTCATTGCTGTTTCTGTAGCTGATTCTAGTGATGCTTCAATTACTGAACGAGGGTGCCAAACATCTTTAGTAGGAGTTACAAAACCTTCTATATTAATTCCCATTGGTATATCATTTTCTCTAGAGGCTGTACGTAATTCTAAGATACGATCTAAGGATTCTCCTCCAGAATTTTCTACCAACGTTGCAGGAATTGTTTCTAATGCTCTTGCAAATGCTTCCATGGCTAGTCTTGCCCTGCCTGGTTCTGATTCGGAAGCTTCTCTCACTGAATTGGCCATTTGAGAATGTATGGTACCTGCTCCAAGGAGTATTTCATTTTCAGTTATTGCAATAGATGTTGCGCGCAGAGAATCGTGTAAACCTCTAATTATTTCTTCAGTTGATACGTCTCCGGAACCTCCAACTTCTATAGTCACAATTTTTGGTTCTTTACATTTATCTATCGTTATTACATCTTCAATTTGATCTGTATGTTCTCTTCTTTCCCAATCTATTGACCCACAAATACCAATGTCTGAGGATTCTATATCCATAATGGAATCGATAATATTGGCCCCCGTAGCCTCTGCAATATTTTCTACTTCAGAAGAGTCTAATTCTCCAACTGTGAGAATAGAATTATCTGATAATAAATACAATATTTCTCGATCTATTTCGCCCGTACAAAATACGACATTTGCGCCGCTGTTGATTATTGCATTGGCTATCAATTGTTTGCGCTCCTGTTCGGCTTCTACAAAGGAGTCTAGTTGATTAGCGCTAGTAATTTTAATTTCTACATTTCTAGTAAATGAGCGTATTTTTAAATCTGAATCTAGTACTGCTATCTTAGGGTTTACTAAATTATTTGGCAAATTATCCATCAATACTCTACGGTTAACTATAACTCCTTTTAGAAGGCGTGAACTATGAATAGAGTTTAGTCCACTCTTAAACATTGTAACATGTTCTGCACCCACAGATTCTCTATTTTCTGAAAGTGTTGATAATGCTTCAACAATTATACTGGAAAAAAGATCAATTGCAGTTTCGGCACCTTTTCCTCTTAATGCAGTCTTAGCAACACCCAAAAGTCGTTCTTTGTTTACTGTTGTAGTTTCTTCTGCTATTTTTTCTTTAGCAGCTTTTAGAGCAATCCTATACCCTTCAACGAGTGTTAATGGATGGAGTCCCTTTTTGAGTAATATATTTGCTTCTATTAATAGTGAACCGCATAATAACATAGTCGTAGTTACACCATCTCCACATGTTTCTTCTTGAACATTGCCCATAGAAACCATCATTTTTGCAGCTGGGTGTTTGACCATAAGTTCCGCAACTATTTTTGCTCCATCATTAGTAATTGCAGTTGTACCATCAGTTTTATACAACATTTTATCCAAACCTCGTGGGCCAAATGTTGGTTTAAGTAAATCTGAAAATACTCTTGCTGCTAAAATTAATTTTTCTTGTACTTCAGTGCCGCTTGTAATATTAGTTTGTTCTGGAACAATTACAACTTGTGGTTTCCCCGCCCCGTCACTCATTATCATTACCGAAAACAGATGCCGTCATGAATGCTTTGANACAGAAACATACTAAAGGTNTCTANAAATAGATANATCTATTTCTTNCTATTTTTCCTTGCCTTTCTTCTACCTTTTTTNGATTTTCCGCCATTGTATTCCCACTGTCTGCCAGATCGGCTTCGGTATTGATCTAGTTCTTCNTCAGAAATTGAGGCGCGCTCAATTCTTTTCCTAAGTGCCCGAGGAACATCTTGGATCGAATTAACTTTTAATCTTAAATTCAAATCTTGCTCTAATTGACGGATAGATTCTCCTTTAGTTCCTACCATTGCACCTATTGCTGATTCATTGATGAAAATTTCTGCAGATGAATCTGTTAGGAATTTTGCATGCGGTACGGGGATGCCTGTTAATCTTGAAATTTCTCGTTTTAATTGTTCGGAAGCAAATTTCATTGCTGGACTACCACCTTCTCCGTCATCGATATTGACAGGTACAACGGCAATTTCTGAGCCAAAGGCGAACATTTCATGAGTTATTTTACCTGAAGGGAATTCCTTAATTTCGATTACTGGCCTGCTTAAATCGGATTCCATACCTGTTGGAGCCCTAACTACCATTTTTAGTTCAAGAACTTGGTGTACTTTCCCCTTTTCTATATGAATTACAGTGTCAAGTACTTGTGATATGAGTCCTAATTCAACTTTACCAACTAAACGCTGAATTGCCTCTAAAGCACTATTGGCGTGTGTCACTCCCAATAATCCAACCCCCGCCAATCTAACATCTCCAAATATTTCAAAATCTCTTGCTCTGCGAACTTCGTCAAATATGACAAAATCTGGCCTAACTAAGAATATGACTTCAGCAGTTTTTTCTAAATCTCCCTCAAGAGGAGCATATTGAGTGACTCTTTGGGGGACTTGAAGATCTCGAGGTGCTTCCATAGTCTTTACCATTGCACCTACTTCTGAATCAAGATATGCAGCTATTGCTTGCGCAAAAGTTGTTTTTCCGGAACCTGGACGGCCAACAACAAAAACTCCCCGATGGTGATCTTTTAATCTACCCATTAATTCATCATTTAGATTGTAATCTGATATCTCAAGATGGGCAACTGGCCTAACTACTGTTATTTCCCAAGCATCAGAAAAGGGTGGCCACGCACA
The DNA here is from genome assembly GCA_002731195.1 of Methanobacteriota archaeon. Classification (GTDB taxonomy): domain Archaea; phylum Thermoplasmatota; class Poseidoniia; order Poseidoniales; family Thalassarchaeaceae; genus MGIIb-O3. Next base: position 20,121 of record PCAI01000009.1, read on the forward strand.
AGTTATTCTTAAATCACCTATTTGCATGATTTTACAGCCCGTTCGTTCTATTTCAATAAAACAATCTGATCTTGCCTCATTTTGTTCTATAACTAATGATAGTTCTTCTGCAAGCTGTTCTAGTTTTGGTTTTGTCCAAATCTCATCTTCTAATTGTTTTAACGATAATGAAGATATATGTCCGCACTTGACTCTAGTAGAGCATTCTGCCTTTAGAAAAGCGGTAGAAACTGTTTCATCGGTTAACAAATTTTCAATGTTACTTGGTATTGATGGGTGGTCTCCGAACGCTGCCATGGACTATCCACTAGGTCAAAGGCTATGATGATTCAGACAAATATACTAAAAAACTAATTAAAAATAAAAAAATATGATATTGTAGCGATATTGTTATGTCCTCATACTGATTCAACATTTTATGGGCCAGGTGGTTTCCTTGAATGTTAACCCCTTAGGAGGGGTTCCTAAATACTCTGTTGATAAAATTAAAATTAGGCATGAAGGTGTAGAAGGAGATAAGCAAAACGACTTGAAATATCATGGTGGTCCTACAAGGGCAGTATGTTTATTTTCATTAGAAAGAATTGAGCAGTTACAATTGGAAGGCCACCCGATTAGTGTTGGCAGTACAGGTGAAAATATTACTGTGAAAGGTATTGATTGGAGTATACTTAACTCAGGGACAATAATATCTATTGGTGAAGTTTTACTACAACTAACAGACACTGCTCCTCCCTGTAAAACAATAATTAAATCGTTTAGTGATGGTAAATTTAGTCGTATCCTTGAGAAAAATTATCCAGGATGGTCGAGATGGTATGCCTCGGTCGTCAAAGAAGGAGAAGTAAATTCAAATGATGTGGTTTCTCTAGAATAATGTTTTTATTCATCATTCTTGAAATACATCACATTACCCGGATACTTGTAAGCAGAGGTACCCGAGTGGTCAAAGGGGCTGGGATGAGGTCCCAGTGCGTAGTGCTTCGCAGGTTCAAATCCTGTCCTCTGCACCAT
>PCAI01000010.1 GCA_002731195.1 Methanobacteriota archaeon
GAACCAGTGGCAACACCTGAACCAGTGGCAACACCTGAACCAGTGGCAACACCTGAACCAGTGGCAACACCTGAACCAGTGGCAACACCTGAACCAGTGGCAGTGTCCAATAATAATAATACACAGAAAAAGATACTGGCAAGTCCAGCTGTTAGAAGAAGAGCAAGAGAAAACAGAATTAATCTTTCAATAGTAAATGGGACTGGCCCTGCCGGAAGAATAAGGCAATCTGACATAGATGCATATTTAGCAGCAGACGGTGCGACAGCAGATAATCAAATTAATCCTGTTAAAAAGAAAAGAGAAGATGTGACAGAAATAAAAGTTGTTGGATTACGTAGGAAAATTGCAGAACAGATGGTAATTAGTAAAAGAACAATACCTCATTTCTCATATTTTGAAGAAATCGATGTTACAGAATTGGAGAAATTAAGACAGAGTCTAAATGCAACTAGAGACGATACGCAACCAAAATTGACTTACTTGCCATTCATTATGCTTGCACTAAGTAAGATTATGCCTCAGCATCCCGAATGTAATGCCAGATATGATGACCAAGCGAATGTTGTAAGTAGATTTGGGGGGCTGCATATCGGCATAGCGACACAAACCGAACGAGGATTATATGTCCCAGTAGTGAAACATGTAGAAGCGATGGATATTTGGAAGGCAGCATCTGAGATGCAACGAGTATCTGGTTCTGCTAGGAATGGAACTGCAAGTTTGGATGAATTAAGTGGATCGACATTCACAATAACAAGCTTAGGAAGAGATGGTGGGCTTGGTGCCACGCCAATAATAAATCATCCAGAAGTTGCAATACTTGGAGTCCATAATGCTAGAGAAATGCCAGTTGTTAGAGATGGTAACATCGTCATTAGAAGAATAATGAATGTGTCAAGTTCTTTCGATCACAGAGTAGTAGATGGAGCAGACGGAGCGGCTTTGATTCAGAATCTAAAAAGGATGTTAGAAACTCCGGCTCTTATTTTCATATGAGGTAATAAGATGACAGAAATACGTAAATGCCAAGTTTTGGTTATTGGTGCTGGACCTGGAGGATATGTTGCAGCCATCAGAGCAGGGCAGTTAGGGCTAGACACCATTATTGTAGAAGGAGATAAAGCTGGAGGAGTTTGTCTAAATGTAGGTTGTATCCCAAGTAAAGCGGTGATACACAGTGCGGAAAGATTTGAAGCTTTACAAAAACATTCTTCTGAAGATAATCATATGGGACTTAGTATCGAGGGAGAAGTAGGAATTGACATGGGAGCTATGATTTCATGGAAAGACTCGATAGTAAATAAATTAACAAAAGGAGTTGAGTCTCTTCTAAAAGGAGCAGGAGTTGAAATTATTTATGGGTGGGCAAGTTTTGAGAGTTCAAAAAGTTGCGTGGTAAAGACCGAAGATGGTTCAATAGCCATTGAAGCAGAGAATGTGATAATTGCAACAGGCTCTAGCCATATTGATCTTCCATTCATGCCATGTGATGAGGAATTTATATTATCTTCAACTGGAGCATTGGATCTTAAAGATCTACCAAAAAGTATTGCCATAGTCGGCGGAGGATATATTGGATTAGAGTTAGGATGTGCATTAACTAAATTGGGAACAGAAGTAACTGTCATAGAAGGTTTGGACAATGTACTCTCAATAATGGATAAAGAAATTAGAAGACCGTTGGAAAGATGGTTGAAAATAAAGAAAGTTACGGTCCATACCAAAGCATTAGCTAGAGGGGCCGATGTTAAGGGCAAAGGTGCATCAAGAAAAGTCCACTTACGATTTGAAATGGAAGGAGAAGAACATACGATAAAAGTAGACAAAGTATTAGTCACTGTCGGACGAAGGCCGAATTCAAAGGGCTGGGGAGTAGAGAATATGGGAGTTAGAATGGATTCTTCCGGTAATTTTATCCGGATTGATAGGAAATGCAGAACCTCTGCACCAGGAGTGTTTGCAATTGGAGATGTTGCTGGAGAGCCGATGTTAGCGCATAAAGCAAGTTCTCAGGGAGAAATGGTGGCTGAGATAATTGCTGGACATAATAGAGAGTTTGACAAAGTTGCCATTCCTGCAATCGTATTCACCGAACCTGAAATTGTATCAGTTGGTTTAAATCCGGATGAAGCCAGAGAATTAGGTGAAGATATTATTACTGGAAAATTTCCCTTAGCTGCTAATGGAAGAGCATTGACATTAGAGGCTGAGAAGACAGGTGGTTTTATCCGAGTAACAGCAAGAAAGTCGGACCATGTCATTCTTGGAATACAAGCAGTTGGCAGCCATGTTGCAGAACTGAGTGGAGAATTTGTATTGGCATTGGAGATGGGAGCACTTTTAGAAGATATTGCGGATACCGTACACGCACACCCAACGATGACAGAATCATTCCATGAGAGTGTTTTGAAAACACTAGGTCACGCAATACACATATCTTGAGGGATTACTTGAAAGAAATTAAAATCCTCAGAGCGGGAATATTATCTCACGAAGCAGTCGATAATGAAATGAAGAAAATACAACAAATGCGGATTAATGATGAAATAAATGATGTTTTAATTTTAGTTGAGCACCCTGAAATAGTAACCATGGGAGCTAAAGCAATCAGAGACAAAATAGTCGTAGATGAAGATTATAAAACATCTAATGTTGATAGAGGAGGAGGAATTACTTGGCATGGACCTGGACAATTAGTTGTTTATCCAATTATCAAATGGGAAAAAAATGAACAAAATATTAGAGGAATAATTGGCAAGATAGAAGAATTGATAATTAAAACATTACAAGATTGTGGGATCAGAGGATATAGAAATCCAAAAATGATGGGAGTATGGGTAGACGAAAAAAAAATTTGTTCGATAGGTTTGGCATTTCTCCATTGGGTCAGTAGGCACGGATTGGCATTAAATTACGCTACACCGGGAGACAGAATAGAATCTTTATTTTGTTGTGGTCTTGAAAAGGGCACAACTACTTCATTAGATAAATTAGGATACATTCATGATGAAGAAGGGAAAATAATTGATAGAGAAAGGTTAGAAATAGCACTTATCTCAAATATAGAAAGCGCATTGGGGAGAATTCCACAAAAGCCATTAGATTGGTCGGTCGAGAATGGACTATGAATCTACCTCAAAGGAGTAGTCTTTCCAAATATTGGCAGTTAGATGAGAATACTGTTTTTCTTAACCATGGGTCATTCGGTGCAACTCCAACTGAGGTGTTGAAGAAGCAGGGCGAATATAGGCAGAAAATAGAAAAGGATCCAGTAAAATTCTTTGAAAGAGATTATATTGGATATTGGAAGGAATCGATTCTAACTTTATCTAAATTCATTAACGCTGATCCAGAAGGATTGGTATTTGTGACAAATGCTACACAGGGAGTCAATACAGTATTGAAGAATCTAGATTTAAAAAGAGGAGATAAAATAATTGTTACAGATCATACATATCAGGCATGCCGCAATACAGTGGATTTTGTTACAAAAAGTGCCGGTGCAGAAACAGTAGTTGTGGAAATACCATTCAATGTTAAAAGTGAAAAGGAAATAATAGACTTGATACTAAATTCCGTTTGTGAAAGGACTGTTTTAGCTTTGATTGATACAGTAACAAGCCCAACTGGAATGAAGATGCCGTTTGAGGAAATAATAAACAAATTAGAAAAAGAAAATGTAGATGTTTTATTAGATGCAGCTCATGGAGCAGGATTGATTGAATTAGATCTTAAAAAAATGAATGCAGCGTATGTCGCAGGCAATTGCCATAAATGGTTATGTACTCCAAAAGGTTCTGCATTTCTACATATACGCGGAGATAAAAAAAAGGACATGCGGCCTTTAAGTATCAGCCATGGTGCTTCATTCGAAGGAAACGCACAAGATAAATTTGAGTTTGAGTTTTCATGGCCAGGGACATATGATCCTACTTCTTGGATGTGTATACCAAAATCCATCCAACATATGGAAGAGATGGTAGATAACGGATGGAATGAAATAATTAGAAGAAACAGAAAATTAGCAATAAAAGGAAGAAGAATCTTATGTGATGAATTAGGAATTGAAGTACCATTTCCTGATGAAATGGTTACAGCAATAGCTTCGATAGAACTACCAGACAAAGAAATCCCACCTTTTAGTATTCAGGGAGACCCTTTACACAATAAATTACTAGATGAATATGCCATTCAAGTGCCAATATTCCCTTGGGAAGCCCATAATACAAGATATATCCGTATTTCTTCTCAATTATATAATCATATAGATGAGTATGAATATCTGGCAAAAGCATTGAATGAATGTGTATAATGTTTAGGCAACAGTTCAAATTATAGGATTGTTACGCCATTTCATGCAAAGAGCAGTAGTCGCAGTTACAGGTGCTTCTGGAGCGCAATATGCAGTGAGACTAGTAGAAGCACTTTCAGAGGCAGATTGGGAAGTTGATTTGATAGTAACAAATGCTGGTTCGATAAATCTAGATTTAGAATGTTCAATTAGTCCAGAAGAAATGGCCAATAGAAAGGGAGTTACACTACATGATAATAAAAATCTGGCTGCTAGACCTGCTTCAGGATCTGCCAAATACGATGCTTACATATTATGCCCATCAAGCGGAACAACAATAGGAAAAATAGCAGGAGGAATATCAGATAATTTAGCCACTAGAAGTGCTTTAGTAGCACTGAAAGAACGTAGAAAATTAATAATAGTTCCAAGAGAAACTCCATTTGCAACTGCTCACCTAGAGGCTATGGCAAAAATGTCATCATGGGGCGTTGTCATACTTCCAGCAAGTCCTGGATTCTACCACAAACCTAAGACGATAGGAGAGTTGATTGACTTTGTAGTGGCCAGGATCCTAGATCAACTTGATATTGAGCATAATTTAGGGAAAAGATGGACAGGGAAAGAGGTTCGGAAAAAGTAAAAAAAATACAAGAGAATAATATTAATATGCCAAAAAAAATCAATGGCGAAGGTGATATGGATGAGGCACTGGAGAGAAATGTCAGTTAAAGAACTAAAAAACGAATTGAAAGATCGTAATATTTCACAGAGTGGGAATAAAGAAGAATTGATCAAGAAATTAGAAGAGTATGAAATTATTGATGCAGAAATAATTAACATTAGACTGATTACAAAGATAAAAAATAAAACCTATAAAGGATATGATAGAGTTAGAAATACGCCCATCGTAGCATTAGGAGTCATATCCATCCTCATAATCGGTACTTCAGGAGGTGCTTTTTTGTACTCTGATGAAATAAAAAACTTTATTTTGGGAGATGATGAATACGTATTAATAGACTTTGATATAGAACAGTCAGCATCTTACACTCAGACCTTAGTTAATTTAGGGCATCCAGACTGGGAAGGGAGATTATCTGGGACAATTGAAGAAAAAAATACTGCGGAATCAATTAAATATAATTTTTCTGAGATGGATATACCATCAACAATGGAAGAATTCTCAGTCCCCATGTTCGTTATGGGAAATCAGTTTGAATTATCAACATGTAAACCAGGAGACGTTGGAGATCTCATTGGAGGATTTAGCCCCTGTTCAGTAGCTGATGCTAATAGAGAAATAACTGAATTTGTACATAGAGAGGATTATGTAATACAGGGATATAGTGGTTACACAGACACAAGATATGCCGATTACGTAGAAATAATTGATTTGGACAGAGGAGATGATAGTGAGAATTGGGATTCAGCATCTGATAAAATAGGATTAGTTTGGTTAAGGGAAGAAGGAGGAGATGTTGCTGCAACAGAAAGTAATACAATATTATTCAAGAGGGCACAAGAGAATCAACTTCTTGCACTAATACTAGTAAATGACAAAACAAATTGTGCTGACTTGATAGAAGGAGATTGTGTTCCTTACTTCAAATCGTTAGATGTAGAAGCATTTGATAACCTACCAGAAAATATTGGCTTGATGATGGTTTCTAAAAGTACTGGCGAGTACTTGTCTAATGAAGTCATAAACGGTGAATCTAGAGTCCAAGTGATAATAGATGTGCAAAATCAAGGGAAAGAAACAATATATGTTCCTTGTGGAATTATAGAAGGAGAAAGTGAAGAATTGATTATCTTTGGAGCTCACCATGATACAGTATACAATGGACAGGGCGCGGTTGACAATACTGCAGGTGCTGCAACCGTTCAAGAAATAGCAAGACAATTTAGTTTACTCTTAGAAGAAGAAGGAAAGCCGGAGCATACAATTTGGTTTTGTACATGGGGAGGAGAAGAAGAGGGACTCTGGGGTTCAAGTGAGTGGGTTAAAAAACATAAAGCGAATCTTGAAGAAAATTTGAGAATATATATTAATCTAGATATGAATCATGTTGATGTAGAAAGAAATACTGGGATAACAATTTTTGGAAATAATGAGAAGGATATCGTAGATATTAACAATATAATAAAGGAATTTAAGAAGCAATTCCCCATATTATATGAAAAGTATTCAATTGATGTTAGATTTATTCAATCTTCAGATATGCCTAATAACTCTGATTTTGCCCCTTTTGTAAATCAGATAAATGAAGAAGAATATGGCAATGTTGTTTCTTGCTATGGTTCTGGTTCTTCTGAATATCACACTTATTTAGACACCATGGAGAGATTTAATGGAGAAAGTTTGGCAGTATCAGGAATTATTTACGGCAGTTTTGCTTATCATCTAGCATATAATTGACTACATTTTCTCCGGCGAATCTATGCCCAATAATTCTAAACCTAATTTTAATGTCCTACTTGTTAAATCACATAAAGCTAGTCTGCTTTTGATGATTTTCTCATCTTCATTCTTCAATACAGGACAATTCTCGTAAAATGAAGCAAAAGAAGATGCCAGTGAATGCAAATAATTACATAATCTATGGGGAGAATAGTTAATTATTGTATCTTCAATTATATTTGAGAACAATAGGAGGCGTTTTGCCAAAAGTTCTTCTTCTTTGTCAATAATGATAAAAATTGGATTAGACAAAGAACTAGGCGGGATATCCGATTTAGAAAATATACTACATATTCTTGCATGCGCATATTGTAGATATGGCGCAGTATTTCCTTCCAAAGAAAGCATTTTATCCCAGTCAAAAATATAGTCTTTACTTCTTTCAGTTGACAGATCGGCATATTTTACTGCACCTATGCCTATCATTTTTGCAACCTTTGATCTTTCATCAGGAGATAAATTGGGGTTTTTATCAATAATTACTGCTTCGGCCCTAGAAACCGACTCCGATAATAAATCAACAAGTTTTATTGTATTTCCTTCACGACTTTTGAGAATTTTACCATTCTGATTAAGTACGGAACCGAAATTAACATGTGTTGCATTATGCTTATCGCTCATAAAACCGGCCATAAGAGCAATATCAAAAATCATCTCGAAATGTTGCTTTTGAGGAGTGCCAACAACATATACTAAATCCGTACAATTTAGCCTTTCTATACGATCAATAATACATGCTAAATCAGTAGCAGAATAGTTGTAACCTCCATCTTTTTTACGAATAATAGCTGGCATTTCGCCACCTTCCCTATTCAACCATTTTTTCGTAGGAAAAACGACGTCTGCACCATTACTATTAACTAAGATATTAGTTTTTGTGAGTCTATCGATAACAATTGGCAATAAATCATGATAAGAGGATTCTCCTTTTATGTCAGAATCTTTTAGTAAAACACCCAAAATAGAGTATACGTCGTTAAAATATCTCATAGATTCAGAAACCAATATTTTCCAAAGACGTAAAGTTTCTTTATCTCCCCCTTGCAGTAATACCACTCTATTACGAGATCTTGAAGCGAAATCGGCTGATGAATTAAATTTGGATCTAGCCTGTTTGTAAAAACTATCTAAATCTCCAACTCCCAATTCTTTTGCAGCTTTATCTTCTCCTAAATCAAGTAGATGCTCGATCAGCATACCAAAGGGAGTTCCCCAGTCTCCAATATGATTTTCACGATACACAGTATGGCCTTTAAATAACAATAATCTTACTATGGAATCTCCTATTACAGTTGATCTTAAGTGGCCGACGTGCATTTCCTTGGCGACGTTGGGTGCAGAATAGTCGACGGCAAAGGTGCGCGAGTCGTCGATTTTGACACCTAACCTATCATCGGCAAAAATATATGAAATTTGTTCTTCTATCCAAGAAGATGTGGCGCTGACATTAACAAAGCCATTCTTGGACGAAACTTTGGCAATATTAAGGATGTCATCGGAAAATAAGGAGACAATATGTTCTGAAATATCTACAGGAGATTTTCGCAACGAACTTGAAAGCGAATGACAAGGTAAAGCAATATCAGAATGTCCTTCAATAGTTGCCGGACCGAGTAAATTTGACCAAAGTTCTTCTTCTAATCCTAAAGATGCAAATACTTCTTTAAAAAATGGATAAACATCTCTAATTAAAGACTTCAAATAACACACCTCATGACCACGCATATCGCAAAATAGCTGCTATACCTCCGAATGCAGCATCTAACGTTGCTCCTTCTTCAGTATCCAATGAAATCAATCTTACTTTTGATGAAGTTCGCTCTGCTAAAACTGAAAGTTCGTCTATCAAATCAACTGTTTTGTCAGGATCATCATAAACTTCTTCTGATTTACAATTGGGACACACAGGTACTTCGGATAAACTATTTTGTGTACTCTNCCATGTATTTTTACACGCCTTGCAAGACCAATGAACTCTGCGCTTTGTGATTGATTCNGAAAGTAATAATGTTTCNACNGCNCCTTGTTCAAGTGCAGCACGTATCATTGATTCTCCGTATGTTGCCTTCGGATGAGGTTGCATAACTTCACGAAGAAAAATATCTACCACCTTTCTTTCTACATCTAATTCAATTTGGTCCATTAGCCCTCCTGCCCTTTGGATAAGTTCCCTAAGACCACTCTCATTGGAATAACCAACATCAAAAAATGGTTCGCGTATTAATTTCTTTATTTCGTGATGGAAATAATCATTTCTAATTACGAAATCCTTTGTTGCACCCGGTCCACCGATTATTATTCCCTTAAGATCTTGTATCATTGGAAGCCAGTAAGAGCAAGCTCTTTCAGTTGATTTTTTGAAGAATTTGTGGGCAGCTTCTTCGATTAATCTTTCGAATCTTTGGGCTGATTGACCTCCTCTTCCATGTTTCGAAGGAACTAAAGAAGTAATGTGTTCTTGACAATGTAAACGTTTACCTGATGCCAATCCATAGGCAGCTTCAGACCTATCAATCACAAAAAGACCATATGCAGTTCTATCTATTAGCATGTCTTCGAGTTGACTTAATTCAAAAGATGAGTCGCACCTGTATCTAAATGAAGTGAAAGGCTCCGGAGGACTATCAATTACAGTAGAAATTAATCGAGTTTTATTATTTCCCGTTATTACATGGCCAACAAATAATGCTATCCCTAAATCCCCAGGTGTTTTGTATCTATTGAGTGTAGATATTGCTGATTCTATTGCATCAGTAACATGTTTTTTTGTCGATTTAGATTTGATATTAGCAGCTTGACCTGCTTCTTGAGAGAGGTGATGTCTGACATCGCTGATCATCTTATCCGGCGGTATAATTACTGATACTAATTCAGTACCCATTCCACGCATAGCTGCTACTTCGGCGAGAGATTTTTTTAGTTTTAATCGGCGTTGTTGTAGTTCTAAATCCTCAGCCATGTACTCTCTCCTGTGAAAGGCCATAGGAGGCTACATTTCAACCCTTCAGCGTATGAAGAGCGTAGAACTTGAAAGGGAGCATCTTCTTCCATTGGACAATGAAGAGCGTCGTCGTCGCAGTTGGCGGAAGTTTATTACGCCCTGAAGTAGAAGAAAGAGAGAGTTGGCTTAAAGATCTATGTGCTATGGTAAAAGATCAGATTTCTTCTAAGATAAGACTTGGGATTGTTGTAGGAGGAGGAAACCCGGCAAGAGAAAGTATTCAACTCGTAAAACCAATTATCAATGATGTTATGGCTCTTGATAGAATAGGAATTTCTGCAACTAGATTGAATGCCTCAATTATTAAAGAAGTGTTGGAGAATTCAGGAATTAGTGTCTCGGAAAAAATCCCTATTGATATTCCGGAAGCTGTAAACCTGATGGAGCAATATGATGTTGTTGTAATGGGAGGAACTATTCCTGGCCATACTACCGATGCAGTTGCAATCAATCTGGCAATTTCTACTCATTCGGAAAAATGTATAATTGCAACAAATGTCAAAAAGGTATATGAAGAAGATCCAAGAAATAACAAGAATGCATTATCTTTTGATATATTGACAACGAGAGAATTACAGAAAATTGTAGGTCCAGCGGAACATTCGAAAGCAGGTGCTTCACAAGTTGTTGATCCAATAGGAGTTGCTTTGGCCATGGATTCTGACTTGATATTGAACATATTAGATGGTAGAAAGATGGATAATATAAGAAACGCAGTTCAAGGAAATGTATTTGAGGGCACCATAGTAAAGGGTGATTAATTGAGTCGTAAAGATACGATATTGAGGGCCGCCCAAAGAACTGCCAAGGAAGCAAGGGAAGCAGCCTCTAGGAAGAATAAAAAAAGAGAAAACTCAGGAATACCTCCTCATAGACATTGTTCAATATGCTGGAAACCTATCACTCTTGAAAGTGCTCCTCCAGTATGCAGTAATGAAGAATGTTCAGAATCCTGGAAGAAAAAGGACAAATCAAGGAAGAGATTGACAATAATGATGTATTTCTTCCCAGCATTTGCAATCCTTCTGTTGGTGATCAATATTTTACAGATTTAAATATAGGAATTGGAAAAATGATGATGAAGATCCTCTCAATATTGCCTGGTTTTGTGGGATTCTTATGCATAGCAATAATGATTGGAAGTTTATATGGCTATACTACTGAAGAAATAGTAAGTGATATTCCAATAGTACCTTGTAGTGATGATGAAGATATTGGGTGTAAAGTGGCAATGACAAGTTCAGATATTAAAGTGCCTAACGCATTTAATCTACTTGAGATAGATATTTCTGTAGATTGGGAAGAATCGGAGAGGAGTTGGTTTGGAGTAATCCAGCAATTTGACGAAGCATGTGAGCCCGACGGTAATGGATTAACAAACTGCACAGAGGCGGATTTTACAGAATACATTATTGCAGGAGGTTCTAGTTCTGATGGAGAATTAGAATTCAGAATGGAACCTGGAGATTATAGATTTATTACTGGAGGTAAAGATGGTTCAGCAATAAGCAATCAAGATGCGGTGCTAGGAATTGAGGTGCATTTGAATTCAATAGTAGAATTAATAATTGGAGGAATAGGGATATTTTTATTCCTTGGTGCGACTGAAATGGCATTCCCATTAAGAGAGTTATATAAGAAATTTAGAGATGCATAACTTATTTCATAGTATCTTTGAATAACCATATGATAGTGGCGGACGCATGGTTGCGCCTAAATGCCCTAACTGCGGAACGGAAAAAGACATCGGGGGCCTAGATAAATCATATGGAGGATATCAGATTTTCTGTACCGTTTGTGGCCATAACTGGCATATCTCATGAATATCTAGCTTCATCTTGGCGCCGTAAAATTTCTTGTGGTGAGCCTATGGGCTTTATGGAATCATCTTCACGATACCAATGTTCAGGCAAACTTAGAGGGTCCAATATATCATCAGCAGCTATTTTTTCTATTATTATAGATCTAAGTTCTTCAATACCATAGCCAGTTTTTGAACTAATGCAAATATCTATATCTGGAGGGATTTCATCATATAAATCTGATTTGGTATGAATTATCAATATTGGCTTACCAGTAATCAAATTCCTAACTTCCTTCAACAGATTTTCTTGTTCGGTNAGAGGNGTTGTCGGATCTTTAGTCGCATCAATCAAGAATAATAAAACATCNCCGATATTTTCCAAAGCTGCAATGGCCTGCATTTCNATACTNTTTCTCTCAAACATTGGNCTATCTAGAAGTCCGGGTGTATCGACCATTTGATAAGCCCGTCTTCTGTGATCAAAATGCCCTAAATGGAGTTGCTTGGTAGTAAATGGATATTCTGCTACTTCTGGCTCTCCACTTGAAAGAGCGTTTATTAATGCAGATTTTCCAACATTAGGGGAACCAGCAACTACTACACAGGGCTCTAATGAATCGATAGAAGGTAATTTTCGAAGAATATTTCTTGCATCACCTAGCCACAATATAGGGTCTGATATTTGGTCTATGATTGATGATAGTCTGCCATAAGCATGCCTTCTTTCTTTATGAAAGCCATCAATTTCCCTCAATCTAAGCATTTTTTGTTGAGAATCTGAAGCTATTTTTACTACCTTATCTGATGCCCATTGTAATGCACCTAAATTACGACGGAAGTCATCATTACCAACAGCAGCATCGACTAATGCCTGATCAAAATCTGATAAAGAATTTAGGCTAGGCCATTTTTCAATGTACTCAAGTAAAGTGGATGCAATAATATCTGCAGCTGATTGGACCATCCTATTCATTTGCTTTCTTACTCTATGATACTTATCTGGATCTTCAACTAAATTTGCTTGTTTACTTGCTCTCGAGAATGCTTTATCAAGGATTTCTTGAGGGTATAAAACTGTAGGTATAGATCTCCATTCAATAGATGCCATAGGTACCCCTCAGACTTCTGGCTGACACCATGACACTTGAAATCATTAGTCGTTTAGTGTCTGAAAATAGTAAACAATAAACCTACCTCTTTTTTTAGAAATAGGTTCACGAAGACATATGGCTGGAGACCGCAAGGCAACAAGGATCAAAAATTTACCAGAATGGGCCAGAAAAATGTATGTAGAAAGTGGTTCCCCAGACATAAAAGAGAATGATGATGTTTTCCACGGGCCATTGATAGATAGAAAACACGGTTTAAGGAAGGACGATTTAATTGAGATAACTTTAGATGATAGAGCACTTACAAATGATGAAAATAGAAAAGTAGGAGGGATGCTAATAGGAACTACTAGGAATTCAGTAGATATACTCGACAGCAGTGGCATTTTTAGATCAATATCTAGAGATGTGATAGTTCAAATAAAAATAATTATTCATCTACGCAAGCCATATTTGGAAGATGAGGAATTACTAACATTTGAGAAGGAAGATATGCGAAGGCGAGCAAACGTTCAAGAAAAAGCAGAAAAGAATATCGAAGGGCGACGAGATGGCCATATATGGGATTGATTGAATGGAATTAAGTGAGAAAAGATGCATTCCCTGTGAAGGGAATATTCCTCCCCTGAAGGAAGAAGAATGTGCGCCATTGCTGGAAAAAATAGATAATGAATGGGATCTTATATCTGTGCATCATTTAGAAAGAGAATGGTTGTTTGAAAACTTCATAACAGCATTAGATTTCACAAATAAACTTGGAGTAATCTGTGAAGAAGAAGGTCATCATGCAGATTTTGAGATTGGATGGGGGAGAGTGAAAGTAAAAATATACACTCATAAGATAGATGGATTAGCAGAGTCTGATTTTATTTTGGCATCCAAGTTTGATAAAATATGAGGAGTATGTTTGAACACTGAATTAAGGATGCATGCGTTTGTTTGCGTGAATGAAAGAGATGAGAGTAATCAAAAAGGGTGTTGCTCTTCAAAGAATTCTTTAGAAGTGATGACTAAATTAAAAAGAAAGGTTAGGGAAATGGGCATTGATGACGTTAGAGTGAATAAATCTGGATGTTTGAACCAGTGTGAGAATGGTATCGCCTGTGTAGTATATCCTCAAGGGATTTGGTATAAAATTCCAGATAGAGAGGATGCAATAAATAAAATCGCATTATATTTGGGAGAGGGGCCCATAGCGGATGATTATGTAATAGCCAATAAATGAGGTATTTAGTATGAAGAAAGTAATTTACACGAAAGTTGGAGGGCTTGAATCGATAGAGATAATAGAACACCAGAAAGAAATTGTTGGAAAGGATGAAGTGAGAGTCAGAGTTCATCGTGCAGGAATCAATTTTGCAGACCTTATGATGAGACAGGGTTTGTATGGTGCGAGTCCGGAGTTTCCTTTTACGCCTGGATATGAGGCATCAGGAGAAGTGACTGAGGTGGGAGAAAACGTAACTAAAATCGGCCTAAATGATAGAGTAATTGTTGTTCCTGGTTTTGGAGGATACGCAGAAGAGATTGTAATCGCACAAAATAGAGTAATTCCAATTCCGAATGAAATGACCTATGACCAAGCTGCTGCGATACCAGTAACTTATGGGACTGCATATCACATGTTAGTACACTTAGGAGGGATAAAAGAAGGAGATGCGATATTAATTCACCATGCGGCAGGAGGTGTTGGAACGGCTGCGGCGCAGATATGTAATTCATATGGTGCTTCCATAGTAATAGGAACAGCATCGAGTGGAAAAAAGGACTTTGTAGAATCGCTTGGTATGCACTTTGTGGATAAAAATAAAGATGATTTTGTGAAAATATGTAAAGAAAATACTGGAGGAAAAGGAGTCCACCAAGCCATAGACCCAGTAGCAGGTAAACATTTGATGAGATCATATAAAGCCCTAAGGAATGGAGGGAAGTTACATTGTTTTGGTGCTTCTTCGGCTGTACCAAAAGTAAAGAAATCGTGGTTAGCCGCTTTTAAAATGATGATTGATACCCCCAAATTTAATCCAATTAAAATGATGAAAACCAATAAATCTGTTTTTGGAGTACATATGGGGACTTTAGAAGATGATAAATTATTTGAAAATCATCTCAGAGAGTTGAGTAAAATGATGGTTGCAGGAAGCATTGAACCTATCATAGATTCAGTTTGGAGATTTGAAGATGTGCGTGATGCTCAAAAGCATATGCATGATAGGAAAAATTGTGGAAAAATAATCTTAGACTTTTCACCATAAATAACACTATGAGGCAAGAAGAAAATAATTATAATCTCACTGGCCTAGTTGCTCCGCAAGCTTGACATTTTAGAAGAGTAGTGCGGGATTCTTTTATGAATCCAGTGTCCGGAGATTTACACTGATTACAGATAACATATGACTTGACATAAGACACTATCTTTTCTTTGATTCTTTTTGGAGGTACTCTTCCTTTGAACATTATTCTAATCTGTTCCCTGGTCCCAGATGTCCCTAATTCGTTTAGTAAATACTGGTAAACATGGTTAGAATCACGATCCATGGCATCAACAATATCAGAAAAATTTCTTAGTATTGTCTGACTTCCTTCGATTAAAACATCTGGCTCGGGCATAGTCCACCTTGACCTCTCACTGATGTCTTTTGGTATCATTTCTCTGGCCCTATCAAGAAGAGATTCATAGTCAGACATGAATGAGCCCAATGGACATTCCTTTTTCACCTCACCGCATGAAGTGTTTATTTGCTAAATGTAAAAAGGAAGTCGCCTTTGCTAATGGCATGGATAAGGCATTGGAAGTCAAAGTTGCAAAAATTGATGAAAAGGCCAAGATGCCAACAAAGGGAAGTATTCATGCTGCAGGCTGGGATTTATACGCACTAGAAGATATGACAATTCCATTTCGGAAAAGTATGAAAATTAGCACAGGAATTAAAGTTGCAATACCTAATGGATACGAGGGTCAAGTTAGGTCACGTTCTTCTTTGGGCAAAAAGGGCCTAATACTTCCCCATAGTATTGGAACTATTGATTCAGACTACAGAGGTGAGTTATTTGTCTTAATGACATGGATAGGTGAAAGTGAGTCCTACACAGTTACAGCAGGAGAGAGGATTGCACAGTTACTTATTTGCCCTATACCAGAAGTTTACTTTACAGAAGTTAATCAAGAAGAATTAGGGATTACTGAGCGAGGAATTGGTGGTTTTGGGAGTACTGGGAAATTCTAAAAGTTGCAATTTTATTTAAAAAAACTAGTCTATTGTCGGTGGATTCATAGCACTCGAGTGCTAGGCAAGCAATATGCAAATGAGTATAGAGGAACTTAGAAAACAAGTG
>PCAI01000011.1 GCA_002731195.1 Methanobacteriota archaeon
CCAGTGGAACAAGTAAACTCTGGAAATGATGTCAATCTGGAAATGGAAATTACTGTTGATGAAATGACAAATACATGGAATAAGAGTAGTCAAGAGCCTTTTATTGAATTCGAATATTCTGCACCTGGTTGGACTACTGTTGACTGTGTTGGTCCACTTGGGTTTGCGCAGGACTGCCCTGGGTATTTTAGATTGTATTACTATACTGTCGGGAATAATACTGGAACGGTGGAATTTCCAGTTGCTAACATGACAGATCCAAACAACCCAGGTGGAGGCGGAATTGGAGGAGGAGGCTCTAGCGATAGTGGCGGACTTCCTGGTTTCGGATTGATGGCAGGAGTAAGCGCTCTAGCTATGGCAGCAGTAGCAGTTTCAAGGAAACCAGAAGAATGATTTAATCATAATTCTTCTATTGAAACATCATTTTCTTCACCAGATTCCAAATCTTTTATTCTAACTTTTCCTGATTTCCATTCCTCAGGCATCACCATAACAAGTCTATCTGCCCCCGTTCTTTCAGCATGTTTGAATGCCCATTTCAATTTTTTATCTTCCAATACTAAATCAACGGTCCTCCCTGTATCTCTTAATGCAGCAGCAACTGTTACTGATGCACTTCTTAATTCAGGATTCAAAGGTATTACAATATCTTCTATTCCACTAATTAGTTCAGGAATAAGATTCTTTTCTGCTAATAATTCCATAATAACCATGTCTCCAAAACCAAAACCAGTTGCTGGTAAATCCTTGCCGCCTAATGTAGAAAGCAGTTTGTCATACCTTCCTCCTCCACAAATTGCTCTGAATTTACCTTCACGATCATGTGCCTCAAAAACTGCACCTGTATAGTATGCAAGCCCTCTTACAATAGACGCATCAAATTCAACCCATTCAGAAATGCCATAGGAGTCTATAGAATTGAAAAGTAAATTTAATTCAGAAACGGCTATACTTTCTCCTCCCAGTGATTTAGCTAATTCATCCATATTCTTCATTCCCAGTATTGATTGTATCTTCGATATTGCCTCGGGATTATGTCCTAACTCAATTAGTTGATTTTCTATTACATCAGCAGGTAACTTATCCATTTTATCAACAATAATACATGTTTTTGAAAAATTTTCCCCACTAATTCCCAAAGAACCCAAAACTTCTTCGAGGACTTTGCGACTACTGATTTTGATGACTAAATCTTTTGCAGTTAGTCCGACACCTTCAAAAAAAGTTACTAGAATTGATATTAGTTCAGCATCAGCAGAAATTTCATTTGTCCCCCAAATATCCACATTCCATTGATAGTGTTCCCTGCCTCTTCCACGCTGAGTTCTTTCATATCTCCAGCATTGAGGAATTGAGAACCATTTGATTGGCATTGGTAATCCTCCTGCGCGAGCCATTACCATCCTTGCGAGAGAAGGAGTCATTTCTGGACGGAGTGCTACTTTACGTTCTCCTTTATCTTGAAAGTTGTATAATTGTTGAGTTATTTCTTCTCCTTGTTTTCGTGTGTATAATTCTTCATGTTCAAGAACAGGTGCATCATACTCATCAAAACCATGTAAAAGTGCTGCATCAGTAAAGTTATCAAATAGCCAATTTCGTAATCTCATGTCTTCAGGATAGAAGTCACGAGTTCCCCGAACGCCCTGTGTCACAGGCATGCCAAGAAATAAGTTAACTTCAAGCCCTACGTTGTTCAAGGAACGCATCTAGCCTTTCTTTACGTGTAATGCGACCGTCTACTATGGGAAATGCATACAGCCTTAAACCCAAAAAAGTGAGGAAGCCGAAGGCTGTTGTGTTTATTGCCCATGATATCCATTGATTCATTAATAATAACTCAACCATTATTCCAAAGGTTACAGTTGAGACCACCCATAGAACAGTGTAAACCAGCATCATCCTATAGAAACTTGAACGAATATTTGAATCAGATTCGAAAGTAAGCCATCTATGAAGAATAAATGCTTGAATGGAACTAAGTAAAAAGGAAATAGCCCAAGCAATTGTTTCGACATATCCTGTCCAAGTATTATAATTTACAAATATCCAGTAAAGAATAAAAAATATTGTAACATTGATACAACCAACTGCACAATACATCAAATATTCTCTGAATAATTTTGACCAAGGGTATTCATCTGAAACTATCTTTGCCATACTATTCACGCTATATCGGCTTCCAAAGTAGAAAGCGTATGAGCAACTGTTTCGCCATATTCATTTACAAATGTAGGTGGTAAGGGGGAACCGATTTGTACAATATAAGGATCTGTACCGCCTGGTAATTTGTCAATTGGTGCGTCAGCACCTTCTGGAACATTTCTGTATAGTGGCCTTGGTTCTAATTCATAATTTCCAGATACGAATGTGATTAGCCAGTAAACTAATGCATAGGGAATATAAATGATTTGCATATATCCAGATGGTTTCCACTCAGGTGCGGTTGTAGGAACAAGTCTGTTAACAAGGACATATTTGTTCATCCCAATAAATAATCCTGCAGTTACGCCCCAGAATAATAGAATAATGGAGATTCCATGTGGGTTGGAGGGATTCCAGGGGTCGTCTACATTTAGTAATAGATCACTAAAGTATGATAATATCAGAACTGAAAACATGATAGGGAATCCAAGGTACATGATATAATCCCACCACCTACCAATCCACCAATCATTATCTCCAGTATTAATAAAATCGTCTCGGAATGGAGAAACTCCGTGATCTAAGTATTCACGGAAATTAAATCCTGCAACATCATTTTCATACTGCCATTCACGATATTGGTTCCAACCGTACTTCCAAATTGAATATGCTATGAATAGCCCGCTGAACATTAGACCATATCCCCAAATATGATCTTGAACTTCTAAGAATTGTGGAAAAGCTACGCCTGTATCTTCATCCATTTTTATCCATACTGCGGCACTTGGTAATCCAAAAAGGAAAATTGCAATAGTAGTAAAGCCGACAGCTTTCTGACGTTCGATACCATGATCGACAAAGTTTCTAACACACAATTCAACAGTTGAAATCATAGATGTTAAAGCTGCAAATGAAAGAGCTAGGAAAAACATTGTAACCATTGCTAGTTGAATTACAGGACCACCAGGGGCCTGTGCGAATACTTCTGGGAGAACTAGGAAAGTAATCGCACTACTTCCGCCACTTACAGCACCTAGTGGATCATCTGAAACTGAGAAAACTGCCATCATTACAGTCAATCCTGCTATTATTGAAATACTATTATTGGCAAGACACATAGTTGCAGCATTTAGGGTCGTATCCTCATCCTTACGCATGTATACTGAATATGTTATTGCCATGCCCATACCTGCAGAACATGACCAAGCCGATTGGGAAAGGCCATTTATCCATGTCTCTGGCTGACTAAGATATCCTGGTTGTATACTAAACATGTAAACAAAACCATCTAATGTTCCGTCTTTTAGATCCATAACGAATGAGAGGAATAATGCTGCAAAGAGTAGAATGAAAAGTGAAACCATCAAAGTTACATTCACTTTCTCAATAGCTTTTGCACCTTTCCATATCGCTGCCATTGTTATAATAACAGCCAAAAATTGGAATGCTATCACTTCTGTACGGTCTTGGAGAAAAGAGTTCCAAACTTCTGCAGTATCAACCTCAGATCCTAATCCTCCCCTTATTGCTGTTTGAAAGTAATTTAAACACCATCCTGTAACAACTGCATAGTAAAATCCTATTGCAGTAGAAATCCAGGCAGTCCAAAGTCCCATCCATGCGAATTTATTCCCAGCGAATATTCGAAAGGTTCCGACAGTTCCTGTCCTACTTCTCTTACCAAGAGCGAATTCTGCAATTATTAATGGAATTGACCATAAAAATAAGAATATTAGCCAAGGTATTAGAAATGATCCTCCGCCATTAGCGCCAACCATTCTAGGAAATCTCCAAATGTTTCCTGTACCTATTGCAGCCCCTATAGTTGCAAAAATTAAGCCTAATCTTCCACTAAATTCGTCAGATTTGGCACCGGTATCAGGACTCATGTCATCATTCTCCAAATTTTATATTAGGAACTTTTTCTTGGTGATTTAGTTAAAATCTGAGGTTTTGGCTCACGAGGAAGTCCCATGATTTTTTCATCATCTGAAAACATTGCCTTCAAAGTAAATCCTAAACCACCCCAAACAAATGTAGCAATAACAAGGAACATCAAAGTTGCAAGTACTTTTGAGCCGAAATCTGCCCTATATGCTAGTGAAAGAGTGTAATAATCTCCTTGACCTTCTTCAAGAGTAGGGTATCGGAATGGGAAAGCGCCATTTGTTGTACCAAGCATTGCTTTGTAATGAATTTCTCCAACTACTGTATCTGGAAGAGGTATTTCTGCAGTTATTAAAGTACCATTCATCCCATCTTTAAGTTGGCACTGTTCATTTAATTCATTAAATGGAGACATTTCCCATGGCATAAAATTCCATTCTGTTGGCCCATAATCATCTTGTATTCTAGTGGGTTCAACAAATCTCCACATCAAATGAGTATTATTCATATTTGAAGTAAAGGGGAATGTAGGATCTAAGCACATGCTAACTGGAATGTCTCCTGAATTTGGAATAACAATATCATCCGGACTTTGTAAAACTTGATTGGAAGTTGTATTTTCTATTCCCACTATTGCCCTGTATCTTGGATCATCTGCAACTTCAATCATGTAAAATGGTACACCTAGGTTTCTAACCGATATGTGGGCAATATCTTCTGGGTTTTCATGGAATGCATTTCCTATTTCCATAGTATAGCAATAAGAGTCATGAACTCCATAATGCCAATCACAAAAATCACCTGTTGTAGGATATAAATCAGATGACTGCATTGCAGCATAGTCTGTCATTTGACCCATTACAGTTCCATGATAAACGAGATATTCGTCATCAGGAGAATAACAGTTTGTACAATGGCCCCAAGGCCACAAAACTAATTCAGAGAATGAATGCCACGTTAGTGTCGTCTTGAATTCTGAAGAACCGTCTCCGTTATCATCATTCATTTCTGTCATATCTTGAATAAATTTTGTCTCAGGTTCACTATTTCCGCCTAGCCAATCTTCGTCGACTTGTCCGTCGGCATCATCATCTTTACCATCAACGTGGTCTTCATTTACTAATCCATCACCATCGTTATCTTCATAATTTACTGGTCCATTATAGACATCATTGTTAGGTCCTGCTTCGCCTGCATAACAAGCACCTGGAAATAAAGGCCCTGTTGCACCCAAAGGCGCTCCCCACTCAAATTGATAATTACGGTTCAAATCTACTCCATCACAAGCTGGATCAACTTCTTCATCTATATCTGGTAGAGGGGTGACTCCAGTTGCAGTGTTATCTCGTAGATTCTTTCTCCAACCTGACTGATAGCAATTTTCCCATGCAGTTTCTCCACAATATACTTCTCTGTCATATCTATTTCCATCTACATTAAGCATTGGTATCAAATATATTTCTCTGGTATCAACCATATCTGTAATAAATTGTTCAGAGAAGTCTTCATCGACTCCTAAATCTCCTGGACCACAGGGATTTCCATCACCATTGCTATCTTGATCAGAGGCATTCAATCTAGAACAGTCGCCATCATTATCAATTCCATCCCAACCATCTTCATCAATCAATCCATCACCGTCATTATCAATTCCGGCCATTCCATAATAGTAAGCCACTGTTTCTAAGAAAAACATAGGAACTTCATAAGACATCCATTCTCTTGCNTGATGATTNCCAACTAACATTACATCCGGCAATTCAGCATAATTACCGCAATCNCCTACAAATGTNTTNCAATCNCCNCCAGTAACTCCTTNTCTNNNTTCTCCNCCACCNGTAATNTTAATCCAAGGACTAGGATGATTGTAATACCAACCCTTGTAATCATCAAGAGACATTTCNTCNCCNCGTTGATTTACTCCTCCGATTAAGCCTTCATGGAAGCTNATTATATCGGGATTACGATCNGCNAGATATTGCATNCTATCTTTCATGGTNAAATAATCATGATATTCTCNAAATTGNANTCTATCATCTCCTCCCCATGGGAAATACTGATTTACATAATCTTCAGACCAAATATCACTTGGCGTTACTTCATTAGATTCTTGGGCCTCGGCAGTAGGGGCTAATGCAATTGGTGCACCAAGAGAAAGTAGCAGGGGCAGTAATAATGCTACAACAGGCACCCTTTGGCCGTGTCTTCTGCTTCCATCTAGTCTAATAGAGGTCATGTGTATGATGGCGAAACACCATTTGGTCTTGAAACCCACGTATTCCAGTGTTAATTATAGAACGTACTTTATGAGTGATATGTTGTCGGATAAATATGGATGAATTGATTGATTTCTTGGCAGGAGAACCTAAATTCCTAAATTTCTCACAGAATACTCTGATTGTTGTATTACTTTGTGGCGTTGTTGCTAGTGGCTCAGGTATTTTATCTAGAAGAGTTTTATTTCCTAAGTTGATGGATATTATAGCAAAAACTGAAAGAATAGATGGTAGAGATTTATTTGCCCCCAAATCCCTAGGATGGATGATTGGTTGTATAATAATGAGTATGTCTTTGAACTGGATTTCTGCAAATGGTGAACCAGTTTGGAACGATGATTGGATGAATATTGTTTCGGATTTTTTCTATGCAGGTTTTGTAATCCTAATGTTACTTGCAGCCTTTAGACTGGTTGACTACATAGATGTTTTAATTGTAGTTGAAGGAGATAATATGGCTGCTAGAAGATCACTGGCGAGTGTAGCAGAATCAATTGGTAGAGTTGTTGTAGTTGTATTTGGCTTCTTTATTATTGCAGGACTAATAGGAGTTGATGCTAATTCATTTGTAGCAGGATTAGGTGTTACCGGGTTGGTTATTGCTTTGGCAGCAAAGGATTCTGTAGCAAATATGTTTGGGGCTATTTCAATACTGATTGATCAGCCATTTAATGTTGGAGATTGGATAATTGTTGATGGTGTAGAAGGAGAGGTTATTTCCATAGGACTAAGAACCACTCAAGTTAGATCTTCTGCAGATACAATGATTACAGTTCCAAATTCAAATATTACAAATTCTGCAGTTGAAAATTTTAGTCAAAGAAGATTTCGTAGAATACTCCCTACATTTAATTTTGAAGCAGATAGTAATGAAAATTCATTAAAGAAATTTTGTGATGCATTGTGTGAGCAAGTAATTAATGATCCACGATCAACAAAAGGAGAAGATTCGTGGGTCAGGGTGAAATCTTTTGCTCCTTCGACAGTAATTGTTGCAACTAATTTCTATTGTATCTCTTCTGCAAAAACACAAAGAGAGTTTACAGAAGATATATTGCTTATGGCTCGAAGTAGGGCAGAGGAAAATAATCTAATATTCCATGAGCCGCGTAAAAGGCAACATCATCAACAAGTCTAAGGTGTGTGAATATGGCTAAACTTATTCTCATCCGTCATGGTCAATCAATTTGGAATGCAGAAAATAGATTTACAGGTTGGACTAATGTAGAATTATCTGCAAAAGGAGAATTGGAAGCTCTAGAAGCCGGTAAATTACTATCTAAGATAGATATTGATTCAGTACATACAAGTGATTTGATAAGGGCTCAAAAAACAGCAGAAATAATTATGCAAAATAATGAAGTTTCGGAAGATTTTGTAACTTATGAGGATTTTAGATTGAATGAAAGAAATTATGGTGAATTGCAAGGACTTAACAAAAAAGAAACTGCTGAAAGACATGGGGCAGAACAAGTACATATTTGGAGAAGATCCTATGATATAGCTCCACCAGGTGGAGAAAGTCTCAAAATGACTGCTGAAAGAACTATTCCTTATTTTATTGAAGAAATATTACCAGAATTGGAAGCAGGTAAAAATATACTTGTATCAGCACATGGTAATTCACTGAGATCAATCGTGATGCACATTGAAAAATTATCTCCTGAAGAAATAATAAGTGTTGAAATACCAACAGGGAAGCCACGTTTTTATCATTTCAATGATGGAATAATAACTAAAGATCGGTGATTGGTTTCTCTGGCGGAGGAGATAATCTACGATAAAAAGAATGAGCGAAATAGCCAAAAATTATACAGAAAGAAGGAATTATTGTATCTGAGAAAGATGTTGGAGGATTATTAATAACTGTACTTATTCCTAGAAATACGGATATAAATGAAAGAGCAGCTATCGTTCTACTGTTGTACATACTCTTTTGGAAAGGAATTACTTTAGAAATAATCTGAACTGCAGGAGAAGGTGCGCCAGATTGATTAGCAGTTGATTCTAAAACATCGAGAAGTGATTGCTCATATTCCCATATTGCTAAACCTCCTCTGTGTGCATAAAAAACATCTGGTGAACTCCAAGAAGATGGGGCAGAATCAATCCAACCTTCAATCAGAGATTTTCTTAAATCAATTATATCAATTTGACATTGGGTTTCATGATATAATCTTCCTAAATCTTGAATTAAACAAGATAAATCCCTAATAGCAGGAAATTCACATACTGGTTTATATAAACCGTCAGCCAATCTTGGCGGACTTAATCGAAGTAAATAATCATCACTTTCTGTAATAAGAATATCGTGAAAACGTACATCACCTAAACTTAGCATACAAGTAGCCTTTCGACTAAAAGGTGCTCTCCATATTGTATTAGCTCTAAGTTTTTCTTCTAAATCAATTAATCTATTATTCCATCTTTTTTGATCCATTGGAGTTTCTCTAATAGATACTACTGAAGAATGATAAAGTCCTAAAGATTTGCCAGAATTGTATAGAATACTAGTTGCAATTTCTTTATTTCCTTCTTTCAATACTTGCATTAACTCATTATTTGAATTGCTACGATAATCCTTTACCTTTCTTAAAATTATGATATCTTGTTCTTTCCATCTATATCCTCCAGACGGCCCATCCACCGAGGAATGAGAATTAATTGCTCTAGATTCTATTCTATTGTCTGAGCCCCATGGAAGAAATTCTGCAAGCCATTCAACTCCTGAGCATTTTATTTCTACTAATAATCCTCTTTCATGGCTAGATTGAGATATTATCTCTAGAACTTTGGGATCTGGTACATCACCCCATGCATCTAATTCAAAAATTACATTATTCCAATCATCTAACGAATTTATTGGTATTGGCTCCAAAATATCCATACTTATTCTATTACCAACTAATCGAACTGAGTTGAATCCGGGAGGTGAATCTCCTTTTGTCTTAGACACTTGCATTGCAGAAGGTCGCCAAATATTCTCTACTACGGCCATGTCCAACAATTATATTCACGATAAGGCGTCATTATTGATGCAATCGGTCGAAGAAGACTTGAATGCATAGACCGCAACCGGAGCATATGGGCGATGCTGTCTCTGACATGCCACTTGCTGTTGATATGGACGGGACACTCATTTTATCAGATATGAGTTGGATTAGTATTTACAAAGTTATATTTAGAAAACCTTGGCTAATACCTAGTGTATTATTTAAGGAATTAACGGGCAAAAGAGCAAGATGGAAGCGTGATTTGGCTGAAAAATTATCTTTTAATCCAGCTGACTTAAAGTATCATGAAATTTTTTTAGAATGGATTACAGGAGAATATGCAAGAGGTAGGACATTAATTCTTGCTACTGCTTCAGATAGAATTGTTGCAGAACAAGTGGCTGCCCATGTTGGGTTATTTTCAGATGTAATGGCCTCAGATGGAGATTACAATCTAAGAGGTCAACAAAAAGCAGATTCGTTAATTGCTAGATTTGGTGAGGAAAAATTTGGTTATGCAGGGAATAGTCATCATGATATTGATGTCTGGAAACATTCCGGACAAGTCATCGTAGTGAATCCAGAAAATGGATTATTAGATAAAATTGGAGATTCTGCTGATGTTATTTTTGAATGACGAATAAATGGTGATGGTATGGGACGTAGTACTATTGGTAATATGATTGATAATATTGCTAAATGGTTATTGAAATTTAGAATAATATCTAAACCTGCAAAATATATTTCAAATTCTAAATTGGCTTGGAGTTTTGTTTCTAGAACCGATAGAGTGCGAACAAAAAAGCTTGAAACAAGAATAAAAAATGAAGAATTACCAAATCATGTATCGATAATTATGGATGGAAATAGAAGATTTGCATGGAGTCGGAGTCTTGAAAGAGATGTTGGTCATCTAAGAGGTAAAGAAAAATTAAAACAAGTCATGGAATGGGTTCTAAATTTGAAAATAAAATATTTGACTGTTTATGCTCTTTCAACTGAGAATATTAATGCAAGAGGGTCTGAAGAGTTGGAATCTCTGTATGATCTATATGAAATTGGATTAAATGAAATTGCAGAAGATCCTTTGATTCACTCAAAAAATGTAAAAGTTCAGGCTGTTGGAAGGATTGATGAATTACCTGAGAAAGTTAAAAAGGCGATTAAAAATGCTGAAGAAAGAACTTCTTCATACTCTGATTATATTTTTACAGTGTGTCTTGCATATGGTGGAAGAGAAGAAATTGTGGATGCCGTTAAAGATGTCGCTAAAGATTATGCAGGCGGAAAAATAGAATTGGATATGATAAATTCCGAAGAAATTTCGAATCGTCTTTATTCAGCAGAGATACCTGACCCTGATCTAGTCATTAGAACAAGTGGTGAAGAAAGAATTTCTAACTTTTTACTATGGCAGATAGCTTACTCTGAACTTTATTTTACTGATGTGCATTGGCCATCATTTTCACGAAATGATCTTTATGAAGCAATAGAATCTTATCAATATAGGAGAAGAAAATATGGCAAATGATTTTTGTGATGTTTGTGGAAGAGATGGATATAGAAATCCTGCTGTTACTGTGGATGCTGTAGTACTTCGTCAAGGCCCTAATGGAGGAGAAGTTTTGTTAATTAAACGCGGTCCTTTTCCTTTAGAATGGGAAGGGAAATGGGCATTTCCAGGGGGATTTGTAGATTATGGAGAAAATCCAGAAATTGCAGTCATAAGGGAATTGAATGAAGAAACAGGAGCGGTTGGAGAAAATCCTGTATCATTAGCAATCCTTGGAGAGCCAGGAAGAGATCCTAGAAAACATTGTATTGGACTATTCTATATTGTAGATGTTGATCCCGATTATGAACCGGTTGCAGGAGATGATGCAATAGATGCTGCATGGGTCAATATAGATAGTATTAGTTCAGATGATATTGCAGGAGATCATATTGAAATTATTGAACTATTGGATGACATGTTAAATGAATAATTCTAACAATGGACCCTACTTCGTGTGTACATGACACGTAAAATTAAGATTGATACTGGTGGAAAAACATGGGCCCCCTACAGTCCAGGAATATCCGTACGAGATCATATATGGTTGTCGGGTCAAATTGGAGTGGATTCTGGAGATACTATTGAATTACAAATGAAAGGTGTATTGAAGAAGATTGATGGGTTATTAGAAGCAGCCAATAGTTCAAAGAAAGATTTAGTGAAAGTAACTATTTTAATGACAGATATTGATAATTACAAAGTTGTTAATGAGATTTATGGAGAATGGTTGGAAGAAATCATTCCTCCTTCACGTGCTGCTTATGAAGTTCCAAATTTACCCATGGGTGCATTAGTAGAAGTTGTTTGTGAAGGTTTTAGAGGTCTAGAAAATTAATAAATTTATAATAATTATAGCATACCTGATTATGTAGCCAAAGAAGTCTTGAATGAGATGCCTTACGGTGCGACATGACAGTCTTCAAAGCCTACGATATTAGAGGTATTGCTGGAACAGAATTAAGTTCTGAATTTTCTGAAAGACTAGGGAAAGCAATCGCTACACATCTTGATGCTAAAACGGTATCCGTAGTAAGAGATATTAGAGAATCAGGACCCGAATATCATGCGGCCTTTGTCAAAGGTTTGATGTCTGCTGGTGCAAATGTAATTGATTTAGGAGTAACGACAACCGGAGTACTATATCGCTCAACTGTTGATTTATCAGTTGATGTGGCAGTTGCAATTACTGCAAGTCATAATCCTCCAGAATATAATGGATTCAAAATTTGTGAAGGAACTATGCCCCTAGGAGGGCAAGATTTACAAGATATCAGAGGTACTTTTGAGAAGGGAGAATTTAGAGAAGGGAATGGTACATATAGACTTGAAGAAGAATATGAAGAAGAATATATACAAAAAATAATTGAAAATGTTGGTACCCTTAAAAGAAAAATCAAAATTGTACTTGATTGTGGAAATGCTGTTCCTGGTCCTTTATCAGTAAAAACATTGGAAAGGCTTGGTGCAGAAGTGATTCCACTATATTGTGAATGGGATAATTCTTTCCCAAACCATCCACCAGATCCGACAAGACAGAATAATATGGTAGATTTAGGAAAAGCTGTTATTGAGCATGGAGCAGAATTCGGCATTGGTATGGATGGAGATGGGGACAGATTAGGAGTTGTAGATGAGAATGGAGAGTTCATTCATCCAGATAGACTAATAGGAATATTTGCAAAAGATGTATTGTCAAGAATATCAGAAGTCACTTCGGATGATGGTAGGACAATATTATTTGATGTAAAGTGTAGTATGGCTGTTGAAGAGGCAATTCAGGATTTAGGAGGAATTGCACGTATGGTACGAACTGGTCATACTTTCATGAAAACTGAATTAAGAGAACATCCAGATATTCCATTTGCTGGAGAAATGTCAGGGCATTTCTTCATGAATGATGATTGGTATGGTTTTGATGATTCAATATATAGTGCTGCTCGTTTACTAAAAATAGTAGGAGATGACAAAAGCCCTAGTGAAGGAGGACAGGAATTTTCACAGAGATTCGATTTTATGCCCAAATATCCGACGACTGATGAAGGAAAAGTACCTCTAACAGGAGAACGTGAAGCGACAATGTCAGCAGTTTTATCTGCTTTTGAAGATATGGATAAATCAACTGTTGATGGAATCCGAGTTAGATATCAAGATGGTTGGTATTTATGCAGACCTAGTAATACAGAACCAATTTTGGTTATGCGTGCTGAAGGTCGTAATGAACAAGCATTGGAAGGTATTCTTTCTGATGTAAAAAAGCGTATAGGCCATATTGTTGATCTTGAAAAGTTAGTATAGTTACTCTAGATCTTGAGGGCTGATGAGTAATGGTAAAACCATCAATAATCCGCAACATGTGTTGCAAAAAATGTAAAAAATACTCCAATGCCTCCAAATATTTGCCCCCATTGTA
>PCAI01000012.1 GCA_002731195.1 Methanobacteriota archaeon
CTTAGTGAATTTATCAGGGCGGATTGTGGAGATATAATTAGAGTTGTATTGGCAAAACCAGAAGATGATAGTGAATTTAAAGCCGATAATGATGAAGAATCAATACCTGATGATGATGCTGATGCCGTTCCAATAACAAGTGGCGATGAATTAGGAACTGATGATTTAATGATAACAGTTAGAACTGCAAACGAGAGGCTATTAATTAATGCACCTTTCCCATGCAAAATAGTTGAATTGAATGGTGATGTAGAAGATAGCCCAGATCTAGTCAATGATGATGCATACGGAGATGGATGGTGTTTAATCGTAAAGCCACATGAATTTGATAATGATATGTATTTAGATTTAAATGAGTATATTGAGTATCTCAATGAATTATAATTCATGGCCACGATAAATAGGGCCATTCTGCTGGATTTGAATTTTCCCAATCTATATCGTCGAGCAGTTCTAAGACCTGTTCAATATTATCTAAATCCATTTCAATCTGTTTCCTATGGAGCCAACCTTTAAGCCTCCCAAGCCTCATTTCAGGTTCCAAACCAGTTTTATCAATCAAAATTTCACCATTCACTAATGGGTTTCTGCCTACTCTAAGAGGAGGTAAACTATCAATCGCACTCTCAACATCATTTGTACTGACGCCTATTCCTCTGAGGTACTTGAAGAGAGAATTCGCATTGTTTTCTGAAACAGAAGCTCTAAATCTCCTCATCTCTGATATATTTGTATTATCTGGAATCCTTTTGCCATTGTCATGTAAGAACCTAATCAATTCTTTCTCCTTACTACTAATTTTCAATTTCTCTCGAATATATTTTGATAATGATTCACCATTTCCTTTGTATGAATTACATATTAGAGCAATGTTTACTGCATATTCGTTCGATAAAATAACTCTGAGATCTATTTCCAAATTATCAAAAATTAACTGTAAAACTCCTAAATCAATCATTCTCTGCAATATAAAAATCCTATTATTAAGTGCCAATATTTTCTTTAATTCCTGATTAATTCTTTCTTTGGAAATATTATCAATCATACTAACATTGTTAATTATTGCATGTTCTAAATCAGAATCAAAACTCATCATTTGCTCATCCTTTAGGCCAATAAAACGAAATGCTCTGAGAATTCTCAAACCATCTTCTCTTATCCTTTCGTCAGCATTTCCTACACACCTCAAGATATTATTTTCCAAATCTGCAATTCCATCATATTTATCAATTAGAATATCGTCTTTATCTAGTGCCATTGCATTGATTGTAAAATCTCTTCTTGCAATATCTTCCTCTATTTTGACTCCAAATGCGACACTTTCTGGTTTTCTGCCATCAATATACTTGCCATCACTTCTTAGTGTTGTTACTTCTATTTCTTTTGATTCATTATCAATTCTGACTCTTACAGTGCCAAATTTTTCTCCAACCATTATAGATTTTGGAAAAATTTCTAAAATTTCTTCTGGAAGAAGATTGGTTGCAATATCTACATCACCTGGACTTATTTTTAGAATTAAGTTTCTAATCCAGCCCCCTACAATCCATGCCTCTCCTCTTTCTCTTATTTTCTCAATAATATGTTCTGTTTCCTTGTCCAAATGGGCTTGCGACACTTCCGGAAGCCCTTTCATGCATGCTCCTGATGTATCTCATGAATGATTGCTTCGGCAGACAGTTATATTCAGAGGTAGGTTTTGCGGATAACATGAAGGTCGAACTTATACCTCTGGAAATTCTCCTCCCTCATGAAGAAATTATTCCCAATAAAGTAGATCAATTAGAGAAAATGACTATCAGATGGAATGCATATGTACTCCCACTTGTGGTGGACAAAGTAACAGGAACAATACTCGATGGCCATCATAGATATAATGTAGCAAAAAATTTAGATTTACAATGTTTACCTTGTGTATTGGTGGATTATTTATCAGATGACTCAATCGAACTTGATGTATGGCCTAAATCAGGACGAGAGACACTGTCAAAGGATGAAGTTATACAGGCAGGACTTTCTGGTATTCTTTTGCCTCCAAAAACCAGTAGACATAGATTGCCCGACCATCTTCCTCCTATTTCCATCCCTCTTTCTAGATTGATGTTCCCAGCAATGAGCTAAATATAACTAGTATTCTATTAAAAATTCTTTAGCCACTGTAGATAATACTAAATTCTCTGAGATAGATATTTTCTTGATTATTTCAAGTGATTCTTCATCTACCGGTCTACCTACTAAATCTTCAATCAATCTAGCCCGCATACTTTCACTTCTTTTCGAATCTGATAAAATTTTAATTCTTATTTCTGTAGCCACAGACTCCTTATTTCCTCTCAATAATCTAGTTACAAATATGTCACTAGATTTTTCATACATATGTTCCTTCAGATCCTTTATCTGCCACCATTTAATTTCTCTAAGCGTTGAAATCAATGAGTCTGTAATTTCTACCGATTCACTTTCACTCCATGAAAGGACCTTTCCTTTCATTTCTAAATCATACAAGGATTTCTTTGCTAATATTTTTATCACACTACTTATTTCTTTTATTGTATTTTCAGTAGATATTCTTAGCAGATAAGTATCAAAAGAATCCATTTTAGAAAGTTTAGAATCTTTCCTAATGATTTCTAGTGCTGCATTTCTAACCGAATATGACTTATCATTTAGTGCTTTAATGATGATTCCAGGATCTATTTCATCTACTTCAGAAAGTTTGTTTATTGCTATTTTCCTGATTATCTTATCTCTTGAATCCATACCTTCTAAAACCAAATCTCCAATTTTATCGTCATTAAACTCAAATTTCGCCTCCCATCCAGATATCCTCACTGATATTTCTTCATCATCACATAATTTCTCAATTATCGCTATTTTTTCTTGACCCAACCTCAAGGCCATCTTAGATGCTAAAACTCGTTGCTCAACGTAATTTGAATTTGATAATTTATTAACTATTCTACTATCGTCTATTCCGGCCCATTTTATTATCGCTTCCATCGCCTTTTCCCTATACCATTGATCACTATCTTCTAGTAATGGTACAAAACTATCCAAATTATTTGAATCATCTACTTCAAATAACTTCCTCACAGCCCTTCTTCTCTGCCTTTCATCTTTATGATTAAGACGTAATGTAGCTGGATGCCTCATAATTAATCCTATCATCCATGCATCAAGAACACTTCTATNGGCNACTATGGAATTAAATCTTCATGTCCGCCTGTATTGGAATAATNCTCACTATTGATTGNTTCTATATTGCTTATATCTAAACCATCTATCCCNGTTAAAATAGGCCATAAAGGNCCTAGCCACTCCATCTCTGCAAGTAATAATTCCATCACTGGATTCTCCAGAATATCTTCTTCACTTGAATATTCATCTACTATTGGTATTCCAGGAGGNAGATTCTTTATCGACCANATCAAATTGTTTATCCTACTCAATGATTCTTCTTCTATATCTATTACTTCAAGAATTAATTCTAATGCATTTTCCATATGTTCAACAAGATTTTTTGGTTCAAAAAGATTTTTTTCTAAGTCTCCTATGTCCATTGGCCCGAACACCACTCCTCCTAAATCCGTATCTACCCAATCATCACCTTGTTTTTCTTTCTTTATTAGCCTCTGATGGACAATACTTCCTATAGGCCCAAGAATAAAACCATCTTCTTTCACTTTATATTTAATTTCTGAGGGTATTTTTTTGACAAAACCAGTCATTAACACTCTGTCAAAATGATTATCATCAAGCCCCTCTAAGTCATTCGGCCCATTTACTAAGATATTGTTAGTTCCCAAATAATTTTCTATCTTAATCTTTGTATATTCCCTCACTTCTTCATGAGGTTCTATTACCGTTATTTTCCCCTTTTTGCCAACTAAATTATCTAATAGGGCCGATATGTATCCTCCCTTTGCACCCATCAAGAGTATTGATTGCCCTTTCCCTACTTCTAAATGATGGAGCATTGTAACTATCATGTGAGGTGCAGATATTGTTTTTGATGTACCCGAATCAGTTGTCAGGAATGGTACTGGCCTATCATTCCAGAAATAATCCAATTCGTAATCAGTAAATTTTGCGGGATCAATCTCTTGCATGGCTCTTTTTATGTTTTTAGAGACTAATAGTCCAGATTTCTCTAAACCCTCTAGTAATTTTGTCATTGACTCCATATGAATCCTCTAATATGGCGGTTGCGGTACAGAGGTTTTGAATACATTGCTCCCCTGCTCTCCTTCAGGGTCCGTGGTCTAGGGGTTATGACGTTGCTCTTACAAAGCGAAGATCGCAGGTTCAATTCCTGCCGGACCCACCAAATTTAGTAGCTTTTTTTCGCTATTTCTTTACTAAAAGTCATATTTAATTATATGAAAAGGTCATTAATGAACTCTCAATGGAAGGCATGTGGTTGAACAGACTGCAGCTCTAGCCGCCCGACTCTCTAGGCGGTTAAAAAAAAGAAACTGGACTATCTCAACTGCTGAATCCTGTACAGGAGGTCTGATAGCATCTATATTGACTGATATGTCTGGTGCGAGTAGATGGTTTAATCAAGGTTGGATAGTATATTCTAATAAATCCAAGACTCAGCAATTAGGTGTTGATGAATCCTATTTTTCTGAAGAAAACATAGGTGCAGTATCTCACGAAGTCGCTATAGGGATGGCTAGGGGAGCGCGTTACAAATCAAATTCAGATGTTTCTATAGGAATAACAGGCATAGCAGGGCCAACAGGATCTTCTGAAAATAAAGAAGTAGGAAGGGTACATGTAGCAATAATAGCAAAAGATTATTTTTTAGTAAGAAGGATGGATTTTGGAGATAATGACCGTTTAGACAATAAAAAATCCTTCGCTTCTTTCGCATTAGGGCTAGCTCTGGAAGCTTTGGATAAAGTTGATTCAAAGAACTCTAAAACAAATAAAATCTCCAATAAAGACAAACTCAAGAAATCATCAGAAGAAATTGACATTTCATTATTGGACTCTTTATCAGAGGAATGGGAAGGGGAATTGGCGTGGAAATCATACAAGAAAACAGTGGTCCAAGATATCTCCAAGGTAGACCTTGCATCTTCTACGGATTGGAATCAAGAAACCGACTAATTAACAAAATAGATAGATATTATCATGAGCGTTACTACCTGTCGCTTTATGCATGGTTTCTGAAAATTGGGCAGTCAGATACCGCAAACTAACTGATGCAGGTTTGATAGTTCTTGGAAGTGATGCCAAAGAAAAAATAGAATCATTATCCAGTATTCTTCCAATGTTAGAGGCTGCGAGATCTTCAGATGTTAAATTATTAGATTCCAAAACTATTGATGATTTACTTTCCCTGGTTCCTGATAACACTAATCCGATACCTGACAATAGTACTGATAACAAGGGCCAATATACACTTCCAAAGAAAGGTAACGACTCTCCTATTGGGAGAATAATAGCAACTCATCAACCAGAGTTAGAAATTGCCCCTCGACCTCATGGCTTAGAATATTATGATATGATGGATTTCCCCATGGAGGCAAAAGATATAGACTCAGAAATAGAAATACACTTCGATATAACTGGAAAATCAACAACAGAAGGAACTATGTCGGATATTCAGAGTTGTTTCAATAATCGCCTATTTCAGATTAGAAAACTCATGATTTCTAATGGTATTTTATCACGAAAACCCACTTCTATTTCTGAGGCTTGGAGGAATAGACAGCGATATTCATCGAAAGATTATGAGATAACTCTGGTCGGCTTAGCAGGAGAAACTCGTTGGGCTCGAAGTGGCAGTCTGATGTTTGAAATAGAGGATGAAACAGGGAACCAAAAATGTCTCCTGAAACCGCCTTCTGATGCATCACCTATTCATGCCTCCATGGATGGATTGATGGATGATGAGGTGATTGGAGTTACAGGGTTTTTTTATGGCGACAGAGATCCAACATTTCTAGTTCAAGATATCCATAAACCGCCTCTACAAAATCACATCAAGAATCCTGCAGGAGAAGATAGTGCAGTTTCTGCAGCATTCTTATCGGATATTCATCTAGGAAGTAAAACATTCCTAGATTCTCCTTGGGAAAAAATGATTCATTGGTTCAAAAATGACCCATTGGCACGCACTATCAAATATTTTGTATTAAGTGGAGATGGCGTAGATGGAGTTGGAATTTATCCAGGACAAGACAGGCATCTAGCGATAAAAGATTTATTCAAACAATACTCTGAATTGGCACGTTTACTAGCCGAAGTTCCTGATTGGGTCGATATTATAATATTGCCAGG
Organism: Methanobacteriota archaeon; assembly: GCA_002731195.1. Lineage (GTDB taxonomy): Archaea > Thermoplasmatota > Poseidoniia > Poseidoniales > Thalassarchaeaceae > MGIIb-O3. The sequence continues at coordinate 6,295 of PCAI01000012.1, forward strand.
TAATCATGATGCGGTTAGGCCTGCTGAACCTCAACCTTCATTAGATCCGGAGATTCAACAAGATTATTCAGATGCTGTATTTGTTGGTAATCCTTGTGACTTTAGTTTACATGGTGTAAGGGTTTTATCATATCATGGAAAAAGTATAGATGATTTTGTAGCAACCTTAAGATCAGTTTCTTATGATAAACCAGAAATAGCAATGAAAGCCATGCTAGAAAGAAGGCACTTGGCTCCTTCTTGGGGGAATAAGACTCCCCTATCTCCTGAGCCCGAAGATAATATGGTAATACGTGAAGTCCCAGATATATTTGTTACAGGACATGTGCATGGCCATTATGTTGGCAATCATAAAGGAGTAACACTACTCCATAGTTCAACATGGCAAGATCAAACAGACTTTCAGAGAATGTTGGGCTTTCAACCAAAACCATGCATACTTTCAGTTGTTAATTTACATACCTTTGCAACAGCATCAATACCGTTTGTGTAATTATTTCAATATCTCCCCATCAAACATTATTGGCCATAAATCCCTTAAATCACGATTATAAACTATCGAAACTCTTGCTTTTTCGAATTCTTCCACCGCCCTCTCTCTGGCTGGATTAAATCCTATAAATTTAGATTCACCAACTTTCATTGATAAATCAGTACTAGAATCTCCAACAGAAATAACGTTCTTGGATTTCAAATTATTAATTCTAATCAACTTTTCAACCATGATGCCTTTATCGTGTGAGTATACTTTAGTTGGAGCGCCTTTGATTAGATAACCATCTTCATCCCATTCAAAGCCATTCGCAGCCCAATCATCAACTTTCAACATATTTGCAATTGTGCCAATTAAGAGATCAACACCTGATGAGACGATTGCAACAAATATTCCTTTCGATTGTAATTCTTTAATTACTTCTCTAGCACCAGGCATTAGTTTTACGCCAGAATAACATCTCATTATATCATCCATATGGATTTTAGATTGTACCTTTTTCCATTCTTCAACATCATGATTTACAAACTCCTCTTCTGTAATTTCTTTATTCAAGAATTTTTCTAGCATTTCTTCATTTCTTGTGCCAAAATACTCATGTATTGCCCACCAAGATGATATGTTGTCTATTAGAACGCCATCGCAATCAAACACTACTGCGTCTACTGGCATGCTTCTCAGTTACTCGAACAAACGGTCATTAATGAACAATAGGTGATTTCATGACTAACGCCGACTTCGCATATCCATGGTTAGTCCAGACCAAGACATCAAGGCAATAAAAATTAAATTAATGTTTTTCGGCTCTTTATCTGAATCTATGGGACAAAGAGAAATTGAAGTAGTACTTAGTAAAGGAACAAAGATTAGCCAATTAATGAATAGATTTCAATTATCTGATTTTGTAAAATCCGGAGTTAAGGTAGCCATTAACGGCGAAATAACAGATAATTACGAACAACTCATAGAAGATTCTTCAGAAGTAGCTTTTTTACCTCCTTTTTCCGGTGGCTAATATTTTCTTCCGAAGCATTTGAAGGCCAACACCTCTTCCTAGGTGTGTTATTATGGCACTTGGAAGCACAGAATTAGTAATCTTAATTGCAGTTGGTATTTTTCTCTTTGGCGCGAAAAGACTACCAGAACTTGCTAGAAATGCTGGTCGGGCAAAAGGTGAATTCCAACAAGGGCTAAGGGATGTTTCTCTTCCTTCCAAAGCAGAAATAGATATGGATAGAGGCGGAGTATCTGAAGAAGTTGTGAACTCTGATGATCAAGAAGAATGATTACTTTTTCTTCCTAATTTTCAATTTTGTTCCACACTCTAAACACTCGCCTAGATCATTTTTCTTATCTGATGGCTTATCTGGAGTCTTATTCACCATTTTACAACCAATGCAGACAATTTCCCATTCCCAGATATTCTTTATCCCATCAGTATTCACACTTCTCCACTCTATTTTGGAGTATTCTGCTATATTTTGCATCCTATAGTCGTCGGTAATTAATATGCAGTCATTCTCTATTGCTAGGGCAAGAATTTCAATATCTATTTGAGATAATCCAGCAATATCTCCTGTTTCTTTTGAAATATCAGTTATTTTTTTTATACTTTCTTTATCTGGATTTTCCCATTTTATTTCAATCGCATCTATGATGTCCATTCTCTCTGGATGGTTGGTGATTAACTCATTTTTTTGCTTAGGGCTTGCTAAACTTCCAAACAACCTCTCCAAAGGCCATGAAATTAAAGCCGAAGTATCTACAACCTCTCCTTCTACCACATGCCTCGGAGTATTGTTTACCATATCATAGGTCTGTTTAATTGATAAATGATAAATATTTTTAGTAATGTATTATATTAGTGGCACTAACTACGAAGTAGTATGTTGGGTCAGATTGTCGATGCCACTATTGATTGGGCTGATAGCTGGGGCCTCATTGGTTTGGCTATCGTTTCGGCGAGTGAAGCTATGATTCAGCCAGCGCCACCAGATTTACTGGTAATACCAATGGCATTGAATTCTAATGGTTCTATTCCAGAAATTACTGCCATTGTTCTTGTAGCTACTATTTTTAGTGTCATTGGTTCACTTGGCGGTTACGCCATCGGAATGTATGCCGGTAGGCCATTTTTAGAAAAATTTGCCACACCCATTACTATTTCTAGAATTGATAATATGTTCCTAAAATATGGGACCATGGGGATATTTGTTGCTGCAATTTCTCCTATTCCTTACAAAGCATTGGCTTGGGCAGCAGGATCAGGAAAAATGAACATACGTTTATTTATTTTGGCTGGACTATTGGGAAGAGGAATCAGATTCGGGTTAGAAGGAGTTGTTTTAGGCTTCTATGGTGAAGAATTTTCAGATTTGNTGTATAATCACTACTTTTGGTTATTCGGAGGNATTTTGGCAACTATNCTTTTCTTTCCTCTAANTAANTGGTGGAACTCACTTATTCTGCCTAATAACAATAGTTCTGAGTAGTCTTTCAATCGAACCGATTATGTGTTATGCGNTTCTCGCGAGCCCACCGCTCGTGTGGTGTAGTTCGGTCCATCATGCCGCCCTTTCGAGGCGGCGACCCGGGTTCAAATCCCGGCACGAGCACCATTACTGCCTATTTGGTGCTATTAGGATGCATTTTAAACTTCATGAACTTCTATTGGAATCTTTCTTTCGTTAGCTTGCTCGATAATCACTCTTGTCCATTTACTCGTCAGAGAAGGGACGGCTAGGATATGCGTCGCGCCATTCAATATTTTTTGTGTAAGTGTATTGGGGGCTTCACTCCTTCCTCTATCTACTAAACTCCTCTTAGAATTGCCCCATTCTTCAGTAAATACTGCTATGGGTATGATGTTGGCATCTGCCCATCTTTCTGCCATGTAATCAACGCCACTAGCGCCTCCAACAATGATTAAATCCGGATATCCATATTTATCAAGCCAATCCTCTATTATTCTTTCGAATATTGAAAAATCATAAAATCTACTTGAGCCTACTATTGCTAAATTGATTATTTCCCCATCTTTATTCAAATCTTGGCTCCCCAAGGAGTCGACGGTTTGCTGCCCAGTATGCTCGGTCACAGTCTTTCAGAGGAGTATTCACAAATAATGCCTTCCCCTTTTTATGCATTATTTCCATACGCGACTTGATATTGCACGCCTCCTTGGCACATACGTAGTTGTGTACGATGGCGCTTGACCTTGATAAAATTAGATCCGAATTCCCCATTTTGGAGAGAAAGTTACCTAACGGTAAACAGTTAGTTTATTTTGATAATGCTGCAACCTCACAAAAACCAAAATGCGTAATATCCGCAATGTCAAATTATTATGAGCAATACAACTCTAACGCACACCGTGCAAACCATACATTGGCGGATGAAGCAACTACTGCTTTAGAGACGGCAAGGAAAAATATTGCTAACTTTTTTGGGACCAATCCCGATCAATTGATTTACACAAGTGGTGCAACCGAAGCGATAAATTTGGTTGCATTCTCATGGGCACGACAGAATCTTTCCAAAGATGATATCGTTGTATTGACTGAGATGGAGCACCACGCAGATATAGTACCATGGCAGCAACTTTCCAAAGAAATAGGGATAGAAGTACGATACGTCCCCATTGATACTGAAACATTTTCTTTAGACATGGATGCTTTCTCAGTTGCTGTATCTGGCGCTTCTCTTGTTTGTGTAGTGCATACTAGTAATGTATTAGGAGTCAGAAATCCTATTGAGGAAATAATCCAATTATCTCATTCTTCAGGGGCAAAAGTATTACTTGATTGTGCACAAGGTGCACCTCACGAGAAGATATCTTTCGATGTTATGGATGCTGATTTTGTTGCAATTTCTGCACATAAAATGGCCGGCCCTACTGGCATAGGATGCCTATTGGTTAAGAAAAGCATCATGGAAAAGATGGCACCTTTCATGACTGGAGGGTCAATGATTAGAACAGTAACCACTGAAGGTTCTACATTCCAAGAAGGGCATGCGATGTTTGAAACAGGGACTCCACGTATTGCCGAGGCCATAGGATGGGGGGCTGCGGTTGAATGGCTTGACAAATTTGAGATGACCGATATACATTCGCATGTGCAAGAATTAGCTTCATGGACGGCAGGAGAAATGAGAAAAATCCCCGGAATAAGGATTTATGGCAATCCTGAAGATAGAGAAGGAAGTGGCGCAGTATCGTTTTTACATGATTCCATTCAATCTCTTGATCTCGCCCTTTTCTTGGATGAAGGAGGATTTGCAGTAAGAACTGGTCATCATTGTGCACAACCCTTGATGGATGCATTAAATGTACCTTCAACTAATAGAATCTCTTTCTGGATATATAATACCATGGACGAGGCTAAGATGTTTATCGAATATCTAAATTATGTAGTGGAGAGATTTTCATAAAATATTTTTTAATAAAGGGAGTATTGATATGACAAGTGAAAACGACTGGCCAGATAGTCTAATCCCAATTATTGAAGAGTTCAGGGATTGTTTTGACTCTATGGATAGATATGAATTATTATTTGATTATGCAAAAAAACATCCTACACCACTTCCTCCTAGTAAATGGACAGAGTCCAATCAAATAGTCGGCTGTCAATCTCGTGCTCATGTTGAATGTAATTTGGATGAAGATGGTAATTTCATCATGAAAGGAGGCGCAGACGCTCAAATAGTCCAAGGTTTAATGGCAATAACGGCAATAGCTGTCAACGGCCTTTCTCCTACACGTGTCTCACAACTATCTCCTGAATATGCTAACACGATGGGCATACAATCGTCACTTACTCCAAGTAGGGCAAACGGCTTTCTAAATATGTTCAAAAGAATTCAAGAAGAGGCAATTAAACTTTCATGAGGGATATTATGGCGGATGAATCAGAAATTAAAAATTATTTATCAGAAGTTGAAGATCCTGAAATGAAAATATCTGTAATGGATTTAGGTTTGATTTATTCTATCTCAATAGAAGATGCTCACGTCGAAATAGACATGACTCTCACTAGCCCTGGTTGCCCAGTCGCACCTGAGTTAATGGCTGCCGTTCATCGTGCAGCGTTGAAAGCAGACGGAGTGGAGTCAGCACATGTCAATCTAACATTTTCTCCTTTATGGGATCCTCGTATACATGCTACAGAAGATGGCAAATTAGACTTAGGAATTTTCTAATTACCCTTTTTTGCAGCAGAAACTACTGTATTTGTCAATAGCATTGCTATAGTCATTGGACCTACTCCTCCGGGTACTGGAGTCATATGACTTGCAACTTCCATAGCTGCTTCTTCAACATCTCCTACAAGTTTATTTTTACCAGTAGATTTATCCAATACTCTTGATATACCTACATCTACGACTACTGATGAATTTTTCACCCATTCTTTTTTCACGAATTCAGGTCTGCCTACTGCTGCAATAATGACATCAGAGGATTGACATATTTGTTCTATATTTTTACTCCTTGAATGAGTAATGGTGACTGTGGCATCAACTCCTTTCTGTGCCAACATCAAAGACAAAGGCATCCCAACTATTCTACTTCTTCCTATGACGGTTACTTTCTTGCCTTCCAAATTTATTTTAGCATTTTTAAGTAGCCTCATTATTCCAGCAGGAGTACAAGGTAAGAGGCCATTTGTATCTCCTTGGACTAATTTTCCTAAGTTTTGAGGATGAAAACCATCAACATCCTTTGAAGGGTCAATCTTATTCGTTATTTTTAACTCATTTATTTGTTTAGGGGTTGGACTTTGAACTAATATTCCATGAATATCTTCATCTTCATTCATTTGGCCGATTAAATCTAAAACTTCTTTTTCTGAAGTAGAAGAAGGTAAAATAATCTTAGTACTTTTAATTCCAGTTCTCTTACATGCATTTTCTTTGTTCCTTACATAAACCTGACTCGCCGGATCGTCTCCAACTAAGATTACTGCTAAATGAGGCTTGATTCCTCCTTTATTCAATTCTTCAACACGAATTTTCAATTCATCTTCAATATCTCGACTAAGGCCTTTCCCATCAAGAAGTACTGCACTCACGAACATACGTGCTAAAGCCCACGCTTTCAACCTTACAATGGAGCCCCAGGAGGGAGTCGAACCCCCGACCGTCTGATTACAAATCAGATGCTCTACCGGGCTGAGCTACTGAGGCGTGGTTCCGGGCGGCCGTCTTTTGCACTTGAACCCTATAGTTTCAAATTGTAATTTTAAGGGTCAATTTGATTCGTCAACCCTCTTTCGACATCTTGTTGCCATCGAAGAGTAGTGAGTATCACAAACGCCTGAATATAGTTATCTCGGCGTGGATTTGCATAGCTATTGGTAGTGCCATAATTGTATCATATTGGGGTTCTTCGTTTTCTTTTGCTGTAGCCGTACCTTTGTCTTTGGGAGGAATTATATTATTATTCATAGGTTTGGGCATGGATGCTCAAAAATCTATTTCTCCAAAGAAAATAGCATCATGGGTTCCTGATGCTTCTTTACTTCCAGATGCAGGTAGAACAATGTATAGAGTAGATACAACACTAAATGAGCCAATCCAAACATCAATACTATGTGGTAAATGTGGCAACGTAGTTTGGGTTGAAGGGCGAAAACCTTCTCTTTTTTCATGTAATTTCTGCAACATTCTTCTATGGGAGGAAGAATGATTTTCTATACTATTTTTATCGGTAATCATCAAGTGGATTAGGCTCTTCGATAGCATGAGGCCGCCGCATGAGTTTGGGTAATAATGAACGTAAAATGCTTCGATTAATGCTCTCAAAACCTTCGAGTAAATGGAATTTAGAGGATTTGCTGAAGGGTACTGGCTGGACAGATCAAGTACATGTAGCTGGAGCAGGAGGATACCTAAATGAACTAGGATTTGTTGACATTACTGAGAATAAATCTTCCACTGTTTCATTAGGTCCTGAAGGACTTAAGTCTGTAGAACTAGGATTACTAGAAAGTAGACTTTGGGAATGGTTACTTTCTATCGATCCAGAACATAGGACAATGAAAAGTCTCCTCGATTCAGATTTTGAGAGACATGAATCAGGACCTGGTGTTGGAATACTGAAGGGACTAGGAGTATCCATAGAAAAAGGAGTCTTTACTACTGAAGATGAATCAACTGTTACTTCAATAATCAAAAGCAGAACTTCCTTTTTGAATACAGTATCTCAAGAGGGGTGTGATTTGTCTTCGTTGGACGATGAACTAGTCAGGCATTTCTCTTCACGAAAGGGTTTAATCCAAATCGAAGAAAATACAATAAGGCATTGGATTCTTACAGATTCTGGAAAAGCAGTACAAACATCGGATATTGAAGAAGTAGAATTGATTGGTGAAATTACTCCTGAATTATTACAAAGTGAAAATTGGAGGGGCGCTAAATTCAAACCATTTGATGTCAATGCACCTGCTCCAACTCCAACCGGAGGAAGGCCCCATCCAATGCAATCTCTAATAGAAAGAATTAGGGCTGTATTCCTTGAAATGGGTTTTTCAGAAATTGAAGGTGACTACGTCCAATCTGCTGGGTGGAATATGGATGCTTTGTATATACCTCAATCACATCCCGCAAGAACAATGCAAGATACTTTTTATTTATCAAATCCCGAGAAAATAGACATAGATAAGAAATATTTGGATTTATGGGCAAATGTCCATGAAAACGGTCACGATACAGGAAGTAAAGGATGGGGATTAGGTTTTGATAAAGAAGAGTCAAAAAAAGCATTATTGAGGACACATACTACTGTTAATACCGTTCGTCACATAGCCAATAATCCAGATATAGCAAGTCGAGTATTTGGAATAGGTAGAGTATTCAGACAAGAAACAATAGATCGTACTCATTTGCCAGAATTTCATCAAATAGAAGGAATAATCCATGAACCTAATGCAAATTTACCCATGTTAATTTCTACTCTGAAAACATTTTATGCTAAGATGGGATATCCTGATGTTAGAGTAAGGCCTGCATATTTCCCCTATACTGAGCCTAGTGTAGAAGTTGACATCTTATGGAGAGGAGAATGGTTAGAACTAGGCGGTGCGGGAATTTTCAGGCCCGAGGTTACTGAACCATTGGGCACTGAATGGCCCGTTTGTGCATGGGGGATGGGACTAGAACGCTTAGCTATGCTAGTACTAGATCTTGATGACATACGTCAGTTGTATCAGCCAGACTTAGAACGCTTACGTAAGATGCCGTTGATTTAAACCTGTAAAAACTTATGAAGAGACTAACTCCCTTATTCATTAGTCAGTGTAATAATATCTTCCAAGAATTCATCCACGTCCCAATGAATCCCTGAATAAGAAACTCTTTTATTCATATTTTTATCAATTATGTATGTGCTTGTTGAATGGCCAATTTCATAGTCTCCAAGAGTCGCTGCATGAGGATCAACTTCCTGAGTTGTATTGGACACATCATCATCACTAATTATTGTGCAACTTAACCAGTTTCCATCAGGTCTTTCATATCCTTCATCGCACATACAATGAGAACTAGAACCAGTCCCCATGATCCATCCAAATCCATTACAATCTACACCAGGAGGTAAATTACTGATGTTAGCATTACTAGCCACCCACGCTAAATTTGTATTCTTGGTTATCACTAAGGAAGTAAAATTCTGAGAATTAATTTTTACCCAACTTTCATTTCCCATATCCCAATTATGTAACTCCCATGACCAAGTCTCATTAGCTTCCCAATCTCCTATTTTACCTTCTTCAATATCATAACTTATATCTGCCTTCTCAAATGAAGAATTAGCAAAATCCTCAAAATCAAGATAGCATTTATCATCCGGCAAATTCCAACATTTATTGTCTATCTTGAATGAAGAGTTATCAGGATTTAATACTCCGAATCTTATCATTTCGTCTTCCGGAGGTAGGCTATTCGCAATATGCTCATCATCCACAACTACATTCCATGTATTCCAAACATCCTCTATTGTAGAGGCACTTTCATGAGTCAAGTGATCCCACTCATATCCCATTCTTTCTGTCCACTCGGAAAGATGTTCGACAGTATCTCTTGCAGGATCAATTGTGATTGATAATATTACAACATCTTTTGCATACTCTTCTAAATTATCATCTACATAATCTAAATTTGCAGAAATTATCAAACAAACATCAGGACAAGTAGTGTAAATGAACGCAACAACAATTACCATTCCTTCATAATCTGCAAATCTAACTAATTCTCCATCTTGATTCTTTAATGTAAAATCTGGGGCCGGAGGGGGATCTTTGTATTCTGTCCCTAATATCATTGAATTATCATTTCCGCCAATACATCCAGAAAAGAGTAAAACTAGGGTTATTAAGATTGAATTTAGACTCTGTCCATTCAAACCAAACACCTATTCATTGACTAGCAGCAATATGTCTTCCATGACTAAATCTGGATTCCATAATGTATCTTCCCACCAGACTCTTTGATTCATATTTTTATCAACTATTATTGTTCCTGTGGTATGGTCAACCCAATAAGTTAGGAGAGGGTGGTGTTTTACTTGTACGTCCGATTCTTCTGATTGTTGCGTATCTAGGCCGCAACCGTCTCCATCTACATCCTCTCCTTCTGGAGTATCCGGGCATACATCGAATCCATCTGCAACGCCATCACCGTCTACGTCTGAATCATATGTCTGAAGTCCAACATCAAAATTTTTCCATACTGGTTCTAATTCTTCTACACTTCCAGTTAGATGCGGCCAGTCTAGACTTCTTGCCTCTGCATAATCATTCATTACGGTAGTATTATCCGTCCATGGATCAACAGTTATGGTCAAAATTACGACTTCTTCTCCATAAACATCTCCTAATTGTTCCGATATGAAATCTAGGTTCGCACTGACTATCGGGCAAACATCTGGACATCTGGTGAAGAGGAATGCAATTACTATAACTTTACCTTCTAACTGAGAGAGTTGATAGTACTCTCCATCTCCATCAGTTAGGATAAAATCCTGGGCAGGTATTGGAGGATTGATGTCATCTCCATAAAAAATATCTTTTTCTTCAGAGCCCATACAACCGGGTAATGTCATTAATAATGAAAATACTATTCCAATTAATTTTTTATTCAATTATCCTCACCTCTTTTGATTGTCATCAGAAGCCCAGTAATTAGCATTACCAAAAACGCTAATTCATAAATTTTTATGGGAGTTGTTTTTTCATTGTCAGAACCATCAATCAGATTTTCATTAAGTGAATACCCAGGTCCTGCCAAATCAAGATTAGATGATTCAGTATGATTATCAAGATATATTACTAGCCTAAGAACATTCCATAAAGTATCATTTACCATTATCTTTACTCCGTATTCTCCAGCTTCCCACTTTCCTGGTTCCAGCCATATTCTGCATTCATCTGTTATTGAGGATGCATTAGATGGGCCTACTTCGCACTCAATATCATCTACGCCATCTCCGTTACTATCTACTAATATTGTTCTATTGTGATCGGCAGCATTGTAGAATATCATTGTAGTATTATCTAATAACTGAGCTTCTGAAGGCTGTAAACTCTCATTTCTCATTATGAATTGAAAATCACTAGCGCCATGGCCAACTGCTGTTGGCATCAATGTCACTACAATCAACATTACAGCAAGCGACTTAACGCGAGTCATATTTCTCACTCATCATCCATTAAGTCAGTCCACAGAGGAGGATAATCATATTGTGGATCATAATCTTCATCAAATTGAATCACATAAATTCCTGAAACCATTTCAGAAACATAGACAAAACCTCGCGGATCATATTGTAATCCCCAATCAAAAGGTATCATACATGAAGCCCAACAATCTGCCATATCATATCCCAATACTTCTGTAGCATTATCAATCCATGGAGGGCCTGCAGGCAAGTAGTATCCTACAGTACGTGTTTCTGCTAATTGCTCAATTGCTTGAAAACCTCTACTAGGTTCTGGTACGCCATTTTCCCANACTAAATCATCCCATATCTCGCCATGATCTGTCATCCATGCTCCTGCATGATAATGNGTGTAATAGACATGNCCCGAAGGTCCTGTATCGCCATTATGNGGGCTNAAGATATATCCTCCTGGNATATAGTGTTGAGGNTGACTNCCATTCTCTTTCATTCCTTCGCCCGGTAATCTCCATTTTGAAACTAAGAATGGTTGTGCCGGATCAGTTGTGTCAATAGTCCATATGTATCCTGTATGATTCTCATTAGATCCATACTCTGGAGCGATGTATGTGTAATGTCTCCAGTTTACTCCGTATGTCGGGTCTTCAAATCCTGTCCCACAATGTGCAGGCCATTCTTCTACTGGGTCAAATGTACTAATTCCTGAACATACAAGATAATCATTTGGTACTGCATAATGTATATTGTCATTACCTTGATTGGAATCAAGCCATTCTTCTGGAGACATGTTAGCATGTCCGCCTCCTTCTGGCCCATACCATCCCTCATCAGCAGATGAACAACCCATCCATCTTCCAACTTCTGGAGGCCATGTTATCCCTTCTGGGTCCGCTATTACCGGAGGTTCTGAAACATCTACTAGTCTAAGTCCAGCTCCCCAGTAAGAAGCTGCAAGTAGCCTCTGCTGAGTTATCGGATGAACAAAATATACATGATCATGGTTAAAGATTGATCCTCCACATGTAGTATAAGGTTCTGGAGTATATCCTCCCCAGCGTACTATCTCTCTACTGGAGTTTGATTGTTCTTCATTCTGGTTAGGAAGCCATGATTCAATACCTCTTGGGACATAGAAAACCTGTGTCCCTTTGTAATATGTACCTGATCCTCCTTCAATCATTTCAGGATATGGATCTGCACCGAATAAGAATAGGCTACATTCTTCTGTAGGATCCCATGCTCCTGCCCAATCGCAATAAACAGCTAAATCTTGGTTATGAAAACCTGCAGGAGGGTTATTCCATTCTGCAACCTTTATCGGGCTTGTTTTATCTCCAACATATATGACATCTAATCTGTTTGCCCCACTGTTAGCATCATCATCATTAGGTATTGGATCTAAGTCACTATTTGTCAATTCATGATTAACTAATACCCAATTATTATCTTTTGTTACTTTAATATCAATCATTCTCGCAATTTCTGCATAATATGTTGACATCAATACAATATCATTTGGTTTACTGATATCTAATATTTCTAACTGGTTATAACTAGAAACATATGCATAGCAACCACCAGTATTATCTGCATATTTTACACAATCCTCTTCAAAATTTCCTTCAATAGCTATTTCAGAATTATCTCCTGGTGTTGGACCAGTATTCTTGAAATCATCATCACAAGGTCTTCCTGCAACATTGTCTAATTCTGGTGGTGGACTAACATTACCGTCACAATTTAAATTATGATAATCAATTAACTTGACATTTGGTGTAGAAAGTCTGTGTGCTAGCAAATCATTGTGAGAATGATCTTCATTTTCAATCTCAATAACTGGATCTATCCAAGAGTTTTCCATTGTTTTTTCATCTTCATCACCTGAAAATGATAAACATCCTGATAACGGTGCAATGAACATTAATGAAACCATAATGGCTAGTGGTAATTTATTCAAGACTCTCATGATGTAACCTCAGTAAGCCCTTTGCGGAAGTCTACTGATGTTAAATCTAATTGACATATGGTCTGTCAATATCTAACTGGACAATGTATAATCCGGTTGTAATGCATGAAAGATATGTGTAACCTTCATGATACTCTGCGGCCCAAATAAAAGGTGTCCATCCAAAGTCATAATATGAACTATCTAATGGCTCTCCGTCTCCTGCATGAGATATATGATATCCAATTGTTGACTCTGCATGAACTTCAGTTTTATTCGCATCACCAAGTCCGGCTAACATCATACTTTCAATATCTATAACCCACAAACCAGCATGATAACTTGAAAGATATATTCTTCCATCCCAAGAACCTCCGTGGCTATTATCTGGATATCCTTGTTGTCCAGTTTCGAATATCTCAATATCTGCGTTATGTGGGCTAAATAGTAACCACTCTTCACCTCCAGGGATATGGTGGTCTTCTGCAAAAGGAATCTCCCAACCATGGACTAATTTAGGAAGAAATCTTACATTCCCATTGTATAGCTCATAATCTGTAGTATCAAGTAAGTAAGACATTCCAGTTCCAACAGTAGTATCTAGTACTTCAGTCGAGAGAAGAGTTAGATGCATTTTTCCTGCAGGATAACCTAGATGACTAGCATCAACCATTTCATCAACTGGTTCTGCATAATGAATGTAAGAAGATCTTCCACCATTTTCATTCCCAGTTGTGCCACTATCTGGTTGGCCATCTCCATCAAAGTCTTCAAAATCCATCCACAGGCCAACTTCTGGGGCTCTCCAGTTACAACCTAATTGAGTGCCAAATGATCCAACACAACCTCCCGCTATGAATGCATATTCTACAGGCGAATTTTGAGGATGAGGTACATCACTGACATCAAATATTCTTAATCCTGCTTCCCAATACGCCCCATAGACATATGTTTTCCCAAATCTTGGATCATTAGGATCTTCTCCAGGCCATTTCTGTACAGTCATATCATGAATGTATATCCATCCTCCACGAGTACTTTCCCATGACACTTCAGCTTCGCCAACTTTCAGTATGGTTGGATTATCTCCCGGACCATCGAAATTAAGGTGTGCAATCGTTATTCCTCCACACGCATCTCCTTGACCCACATCACATTGTTCATATTCGGGGTTTGCTACAAAAATATACCATTCATTATCTATCATTTGCGTGTAAAGATTATGAGGCCCACTAGGATGATCAGCATCATACCAAGCATCCACAAATGTCGGATCTTCTTTATCTGTAACATCTACTAATGTTACAGTAACTTGTGCCGGATCTCCCCATTCTCCGACGTTTGGATCAGCATTACCGGGATCTACTAATTGATTTTGTACTATTACATATTCCCGACCATCATATTGTAGATATTTCACGTCTAAAACTTGAGTATTGGGGTCAATATAAACTCCCATTACAGTGGTATTGTATGGATTTGTTACATCAACGATATGCATTTCACTCCAACCGGCAATGTATGCATAGGTATTGCCATCTGGCGATTCTGCAACTTGCACTTCCGCATTACCTGGTGCGGTTAAGGCATTGAATGAGATAGGTTGAATGTTTTCAGTATACATTACATGTTGACTAGCGTTCCTATGATCATGGCTTTCATCTTGCAATAATGGATCAAACATCATAGTTTTTGAACTTCCAGATTCTTCATCTTCACTTACCAATAAGAACATACTTGTACTTGCAACAATTAAACATGCTACAAGTCCAGTTGCAAGAAGTATACGCCTTATCTCCATTATACTGGCGAGTAAGCGAGACATGTTCAAACCATCGCTCCTTTACGGAGTATTATGCGGAGGGCGTTATTGTCATATTTGGTGGTGGCAATTATGATATCAATCCCAACACATGTCCAAGCCCATGATCCTCAAAATTACACCATCCTTCTCTTTGAAGATGGGCCAACTCCAGAAGGAGTAGTTCCTGGGATACTAGTGGAGAATGATTCTTTATTTGTCAGAAATCATGATACTCGCGATAATGTTAGCCATAGATTTGTTGTAGATTTGGATGGAGATAATACTTTCACAGGAGTTGATGATTATGCAACAGAATGGCTAAATTCTTCTTGTGAATTAAATGAAACAGGCGTAAAAATAGATGAAAATTGTAATGCACATGAAATGGTTATTCTAGCTGCAAGTAATGGTTTCTTACAGGGCAACATTTCAATGAAACACCAAATAAAAATAGGTGAAAATATAACTGAATTTGACTTTTTTGTGAACTTCGGTGCTGATGTACATTCTGTTAATGACAATCTTCCCACAGGAAATGAACCAGTCATCGAAAAAGAAAAATCTTCACGTGTTCCATTAGTTTTACTCTTATTCTCAATTATAGGCATCTTATGGATAATTCCTCAGTTAACTAAGTCAAATGAATAAGTCTGAGTGTTTTAACGGTTGAACTCAAGAACTACTTCCGTTTCGGATGGCCGTAGGGCGCTTAGCTCAGCTTGGAAGAGCACCTGGTTTGCAACCAGGTGGCCGGGGGTTCAAATCCCCCAGCGTCC
>PCAI01000013.1 GCA_002731195.1 Methanobacteriota archaeon
ATCTCATATTCATTTAACCTATATGCATTTGTATTGATAGTTTATATATTTACAATTCTAATTTCGATTAAAATCTCTTACAGTATTATGAATTTCATCATCATCCATTAATTTTCTCTGTTTCTTTGCAACACTAAACATATGTTCAACCAATTCATCCGTTACTTGATAATCATTATTTTTTAGCCACCAAATTATATTTGATCTTCCACTCATATGCCCAATTCTTATGACTTGTTTCAAACCATAGTCTGATGCTGGAACTCCAGAGTAAATTCTATCTGCTAGCCAATGATCGCCTTTATCCATAGCTTTCACAACTGCAGATGCATGTACTCCTGTACCAGTTTCAAAGGCATCATTACCAAAAATTGGATAATTCCTTGGTAAAGGAACTTTAACATAATCATGGGCCTTTCTCATATATTCATCTAACGCAGTTAAATCATTACTAATTACGCCCATCAAGCTAAGATTAACAAGTGTTTGATCCAAAGGAGCATTACCAGCTCTTTCACCAACTCCTAAAGCAGTACCATGAATGACATCCGCGCCTGATTCAAATGCAGCAATATTATTCGCAACTCCAAGGCCTCTATCTTGGTGGCCATGCCAATTTACTTCTATATCTCTTCTCTTGAATCCAGCATCAGGTATTACTTCATTCTGAATAAATGAAAGTAGTTTATTTACTCCATTTGGAGTTACATGGCCGCATGTATCGCACACACATATCCTATCTGCCCCAAGTTCTAGGGCGCGAGTATATACTTCTTTGATTTCTTCTGGTTTACTACGGGTAGTATCTTCAGTAACGAACATAACAGGGACGTCATTATCAACTGCAAAACTCACGGCCTTTTCAGCTGTGGAAAGGATTTTATTCATATCCCATCCTTCTGTATATTGTCGAATAGGACTTGTTCCGAGAAATGCACTTGCTTGGATCTGACATTCATGTTTAGACTGTAAATCAATTAAAGGAGCAATATCGCTAACAACTGTTCTGACTGCACATCCTGGTCTTATTTCATATGAATTTTCATTAATATGAGAAAGCATCGCATCTATATGTTCAATATGAAAAGGGCCCGCTCCTGGCAATCCCAAATCAACTTTCTGAATACCCAGTCTTTCCATATAATCAATAAGTTCAATTTTCTGCTTTATAGTCGGGTTGTTCGCACTAGGGCTTTGTAAACCATCACGAAGAGTTTCATCATCAAACCATAACTCATGAGGATGATTTGCGGAATTTCTTCTAATATCATAATCGATTACATTCCAATCATAGATTAAATCCTTCTCATCCATGCCGGCCCCTCCACTACTTACGTTCTTGAACAACCTATGCAGTGCTTCAAACCATCGGGAGTTTTGGTTATTAAAATCCTTTAAATTTATTTTTTATTTTTTATTTCAGAACGATAAATTGATAATAATACAATTATCAATCCAATTATTGCTCCCTCAAGTTTCAAACTTCCAGTAACCAATACAATAAACATCAGCGCTAAGTATAGAAGAGAAACAAAGAATGAACGAGACGCAATTGACATTCTTCCAGCCTCGTCAACTTTCTCATGAACATCAATATTCCAAACTGTAGTTGCATACCAGATACTCAATATAGTAGCAGTAAAACTCACAAGAAAATTTACTGAATCAATGCTATCGAGAGTATTCCAATTCTCTGTAGGTGTATAACTAAGAAATACTACAAAAGATAGAAAAATAAGGAATATTGAGTATATTTTCATTTCTATCAATGTTCTGGCCTTTCCTTTAACATTCGGCATCATTGGAACGCCAACTTTTTCATATTCTTTAGAACGATATAATGCAAGGGCCCAGAAATGAGGAGGGGTCCATAGAAAAATGAGAATAAACATAAACCAAGGCATTAAAGGATATGGTCCCAAGTAATCATGAGGTCCTAAGTTAAATATGGATTCAAAAAATGTTTCAACTGATGTTATTTCAATTTCCAAGTCCTCTTCAGCAGCAGCCCAACCAATCACAGGAGGAGTTGAACCAGCAATTCCTCCTATCACTATATTTTGAGGAGTATTTCTTTTTAACCACATGCTGTATATAAAAACATAAAATACCACACTGAAAGCTGCCCAAAATGCAGCAACATTATTGGCAAATAAAGAAAACCATATCGTTCCAATTACGGAAATTAATATGCCGAATATTAATGCATCATTCGCTTCTATTTCTCCCTTTGGCAGGGGCCTATTGGATGTTCTAGTCATAATTGGATCAATATCTCTATCATACCACATGTTAATCGCATTCGCACCACCTGCAGTCAAATACCCGCCTACCAATACTATCAGAATAGTTTTCATGGTCTCTCTAGTTATTTCAGATTCACCAATTAAATCATGAGAAAGAACAGAACAAAGAGCAGTAATTTGTAGTAATATTACTACTTTGGGTTTAGTTAGTGAAAAATATGAATTTACTGCCCCCATCATATCTCCTCCTACTGTCCTATCTCAATTTACATTTAGTCTTCAAGCATTATCTGATCTTGCGCATCATCTTGTATTACAATAGAAATCCCTATACAAGTAGTTGCTAACAATATAAAAGAAGTAGAAGCAAGTAAGAGGTGTATTAGTGATAATATTTCCAGATATCCATCTATGGTCCATGATAAAACATACAAACCTCCCAGTATTATATTAATGATATATGCCATTGTTGCAGAAAATACCCACTTTATCAGCAAACTTTTCTCATCTTGTTGCTTAAAAGTATTCCACATGTTCAAAGAAATTCCAATTAGTGATATCCCAACTAATCCAACCAACCATCTATGAATCATCTGAGATTTAGCCACTATTTCTCCTAAGGCTATATCCGATACTAATTCTCCTTGACATAATGGCCATGATTCATAAAAACCATTTATTCCACATCCATAATTAGCACCTGGAGAAGTAGAAACTAGAGTTCCTGAAAATAAAGTAAGTAAAATAAGTCCTGACATAAATATTAATTTATTCTTCCATTCTGCAGCCAATTTTGGATTAAACGAAATCCAATCCGTTTTCTTTTTCCTTGATATAATTGCCCATATCCATATTAAAGTTAACATAAATGCCAATGCAGACCCTAGGTGCAGTATTACGCTCCAATTTTCATTATCCATTTTAACTGTCAACATACCAACTGCTCCTTGCCATAAAATTAGTATTATTGATAGTCTTGTTGCATTCTCCATATCTTTTCCATATCTCTCATCGCGTCTTAAAAAAAACCAATTCAAAATAACCAATGGGCCCAAAATCATGCCTGCTAAAAATCTGTGAATCCACTCTGTAAATATTTCAAAAGTTGTATACCTATGGCTAGAACCACGAGAATCAATTTCATCTGGATTCTCTTCCCACCACTTTGCTTGTTCTTCTTCGGAAATAGTAAACCCAAGAGTCCCGAAACAAAGAGGCCAGTCAGGACAAGATTCTCCCGCATCATATATCCTTATTGTACCTCCAAGCGCTATTACCAATATTGTAGTTATGACAATAACTTTCGTCAAATTATCTTGGACTAAATTTTTTCCTATCAAAAGGATCCACCCCAATTACGGGCTCCGTAAATTACTAATCATCAAGATGAGGGTCAACATCTATTGGAATTCTTTCTTGATCATATTCTAAGGTTGCAATTTTCATAGGATCTAGGACAACTCTTTCTTTTGCATCACTTACTCCATAAAGTTGTATTAATTCATCACTGAAATTATCTCTCAACTCATCTTCAGTGACATAAAGAGGTGCTCCCATGCTAATTTGGAGTGCTCTAGCACCAATTATTCTTGCTTTTTCAAAGCGAGTATGCGGACTCTTTGGCTTGACCATGTATGCGTCCCACTGATGACCCCCAAATAAGGTCTATGACTCACGACACACTAAGAAAAATATTATTTTTATATTATTTTTGCCTCTATCAGCATAGCAACAGCATTCCCTCCACCTAGACAAATTGTTACTATGCCGAATTTCCCTGAGGTTCTATTTAATGCATTTACTAAAGTCATTAAACACCTTGTTCCTGTTGCTCCAAGTGGATGACCAATAGCAACAGCACCTCCGTGTGGGTTGAATTTTTCATCAGGTATGTTCAAAGCCTTCTGGATAGAACAAGAGGCAGATGCAAAGGCTTCATTATGCTCGATTATATCGATATCATCAATTGTCAAATCATTTCTATTTAGCAGTATTTCAATTGCAGTAATCGGTGCAGACATCACCTTACTGGGCTTTAATCCTGAAGTACAATAATCTATTATTTTAGCTAGAATTGGTAAATTATGCCTTTTAACTGCATAATCAGATGCAATCAATACTGCAGATGCTCCGTCCGATAACTGACTAGCATTGCCTGCAGTAACTTGGCCGTTTTTGTCAAAAATAGTCTTCAAACTTTTCATCTTTTCTAAATTAGTATCAATACGAATTCCTTCATCTTTTTCTAAATCGTCTATCTTAAATGATTCTTCACTTAACCAATCTTTTTCCCATCCTCTATTTGCTAGCATGTGAGATCTTACTGCATAGGCATCAGATTCTTCTCTAGATATATTAAAATCTCTCGCGACCGTCTCTCCGGTTTCTCCCATCATTTCTCCTGAATAAGCATCTCTCAATCCATCATATGATAATATCCATTCTAAATCTGAAAAATTAATTTCTTGGCCTTTAATTGGATTTCTTATGAAATACGGTGCATTGCTCATAGATTCCATGCCACCTGCAATAATCAAGTTAGCAACTTTAGCCCTTATATCTGAGGCCCCAATCATTACCGCTTTCAAACTCGAACCACAAACTTTGTTTATTGTCGTACATGGAGTTTGATAAGGCATCCCTGATCCCAAAGCAACTTGTCTTGAGGGCGATTGTCCAGCTCCTGCTTGCAATACTTGACCCATATATAATTGGTCAATAAAACCTTCATCCGGATTTATTTTGGCTCTTCTCAATAATTCCTTCACAGTCATTGCTCCTAATTCAGTTGCACTATATTTTGAGAGTGAACCTCTAAATTTGCCTATGGGAGTTCGTGCATATGCACATATGTTGACTGCTTCCATATGTCGTCCAAAAGAGACCTGAACTTCAATTATGCGATTATTATTATTTATTTTAGACTCTTATTCTGAACTATACCCATAGAACTCTGCATTTCTCAGGATAGGCCTATTTTGTGGTTTTATTAATATTGTACGGACACCCCACAAATCTTTGAAAATACGATATCGACTTGTTGCATCCAAATAATCAACACCGCTAGTGCCTCCAGTACCAATTCTTTTACCCATTATTCTTTCTACCATCCGGGCGTGTGAATGCCTCCATTTGACTATTGATTCTTCCAATTCAACAAATCCATCAATTAATTTTCTAGGCCAGGTCAATAAAGGTAATTCACGATATGACTCAATAAATAATAGCCCCACTCTGGAACGATTGATTTCCCCTCCCGGCTTCAAAAATTCTCTTGCATTATCATTTGCAAACTCCAACCTTTCAGAAATTTTTTGTTCGGAGATGGAATTTCCATACATACTTTCACCATGCTGCCTATGCGCCTCCAAATGTTCTCCAACATATCGCGCAACTTCTTCTTCATCTCCATCACTTCCAAATTTTGACCCCATTATCGGTGTTCTACCTATCCAATCCATTAATGATTCAAATAATGAATTCTGTTCCATTTCCAATTTTAATTGATTATATATCTGAGATGACTCTGAATCATTCTCTGCAGCCTTTTTAAAACCCTTTAAAGGATCCATTCCGCCTAACCTATCCTCATTCTTTAAACCAAGTAAAATCTCAAATTCTCTCATTTGATATGATTCAAAACCAGAAGCAGTTCCTAAACCATCTCTAAATGCTAAGAATCCTTGTGGAGTCAGAGTCTCCAAAACACTCCATTGATTAGCCATCAATCTGAATATTTCTGTAGTTCTAGTAAGGTGATCAACAGATTTTGGAATTTCATATTCAGGCACACTCTCCTGATTCAATATATCGCGAACTTCTCTTAATTCCCTAATTATTTGTTTAAACCATAATTCAAATGTCTGATGAACTACAATAAAGTGCATCTCATCATTCGAAATATCTCGTTCTTCACCTTGCAGTGTAAGTAATTTCGATAGTTGCAAATATTCTCCATATGTCCAATTCTTCGATTCTGTGCCGCCACTCATATATCTCCGATATCACCATTGTTTGAAGTATTACCTCTCATTAGAAAATTCTAAAGTAGTTAATATTATGGCTTACNTTATATCAAGAGTGGCCGAAGAAATGACTNATTCATTCAAATTTGAACTTCCANANCCATTACTGATGGTTGAAGAAGGATTAGNATTATCNCAGTTAAATNTAGAAGATAAAGANGANTTATTTTCATTAATTGANATAAACCGAATTNACTTAAGAAAATGGCTCCCATGGCTTGATGATATCAAAACAGTTAACGATATAAANAAATTTATTTCCACATCTTTAAACGATTACTATCAAGGNCAAGGGATAAACTATTCAATAAAATTAAATGACCAAATTATTGGAAATATTAGTTTGAATTGGATTGATTATAATAATAGATCTTGTGGCGTCGGTTATTGGATATCTGAAAATTACATGGGTTCTGGTTTTATCACAAAATGCTGCTCAAGATTAATGCAACATTGCTTTCACGATTTAGCATTGCATCGCTTTGTGTTGGAAGTAGCCACAGGCAATGCCTCCAGTATATCCGTAGCTCAGCGTTTAGGGATGAGATTAGAGGGTTTGAATATAGATAGAGAATGGTTATACGATCATTATGTTGATAGCAATATATATGCAATAACTAGTCCTGAGTTCAATAATCAATGATTAATCCATAATTTTCTAGAGTGCACCCACCGGGAGGTAGACAAGATAAAATATCATCTTGTGACAGTCCTGTTGCCTTGGAAATTTTGTTAGCCATTATTTCTTTTTTTTCTTTGCTGGGCAGTATCTTGCCCCATCTTGGAAATATTCCTGATATTGTCTCTGCTGTTCCTACTATTGGTAGAGGAACTCCATTGATTAATCCAATGCCAATGGCTAATTCAAGTGATATGTCCTTATGCCAATTTCTTTTACCTCTGACTACAAAACTCCCTCTTCCTAGTGATTCTCCACTTTCTGTTGTTTTCGAAACCTGACTAGGCCTTGCATAAAAAGCAGTAGCTGCCGATCCTCCACTCCCCCAAGCCCTAGACCAACAAACTGCCATTTGTGCCGCTTCTTGATGTATTTCTTTTGAAAGATCTCTAGCATCTCCGACTTCTTTATTTAGGCCCTGAATTATTTTTAATGATACGACTCCTTCAGGAATCTTTTCATTATTTATTTTGACAATTTCTAAACCGTCATTTAGTTTAAGAGAACATGATGGTGCTCCATGTAAATCTGCATGGAAATACAAATCTGTAGAATTAAGATGTTTTTTGACGATTGTATCATTTCCTTTTGCATCTCTGCCTCCAATAAATAGACTACCGTTACTTAAAATCCCCCACCGATATTTTTCGAACCAGAATTTTTTGTTACGTTTTAAGAACTTTAATTTACCTGCAGCAGTATTTTTTGCCGCTTTCTTATCTTCTCTTGATTTTGATATTTCTGTATTTTCTAATGCTATTTTTGCTCCACTGGCTTTATTCTTTTGAATCCGGGCGTCTTCAAAATATCTTTGAGCATTCTGATGTACATTTTTTCCTACTTCAAGAGTAACGCTTGTGGCAGGCTCTCCTTCTTCATCAGGCAAATAAACTACTATCGTTCTTTTAGAAGGAGTTATTTTACCTATCCAGGGAATTTCTCCTACCTTCTTTTCAACTGATTGCCAACTTTCTTTTACTATTGCTTGGTTAAATTGTTCTAAAATACTATTTACATGGCTCCAATTTTCTTGAATAGATTTACCTATTTCTTGATTTATTGCTGCACGGTGCAAGAATTTATCAATGGCGGATTTTTGTTGTTCCGACCTTCTTTCAAGTTTAGCCTTTCTTTCACCTTCGTCATTGCCCGATTCAATCAATTTTTCCTCCTCTCGACGAATAAAAGCTGCTGCATCGTACATGCCATAAACAATATCAAAAATTGAAGAAAGAGACTCAACCTTTGTTGAAAACTGCAAATCAAGATAAGGTACGTTAATTGGCGCAGTCTCTTCTATTTGTGATATCAAATCTTCTCTTTCTTCAATATCATCACTATTAATCCATTTTTCAAGAGAATCATTATTTTTCATCCACACTTTAACGTTATTCTGCTCTTCAAGTTCGCTAGTCATTTTTTTAATTGATTCTTCAAGTAAATCTATTTGTTCAGTAGTCATTGAATTGGAAACTATATTTTCATCAAGATTTGCATTTGCGCACGCAATACTTCCATATAATGCTCCAAAACTTGCACGTACTGCCAACGTTCTAATTAAATCATGTTCACTATTTTTCAGAAGATATTCCAAATCGTTTCTTTGCATTTCACGAGGATTAAAAGCTTCTGGAGGAAGATTATACTCAAGGCCCTTTTTCAAAGATCTAGTGGAATACTTTGCATGAGTAAGTGGCTGAATTATTTTTCCTTGATTATCAATTAATAAGATATTCCCATCTCTGAATAGTTCTATGACTATCTTTATCCTACCGGGCCCCTTTTCAAATACAAGTTCTATCACTCGATCAAAACCAAATTGATTCACCTCGATTAATCTAGAATTATTGAGATGCTTACGTATAACCATTGCAAATTGTGATGGTTTAGACGGCATCGGCCTATCTCTCTGAGATGTATATATTCTTTTACCTCTGACTATTACTAAATCTGTAGATGGTAACCCTTTCCTATTTAATTTCAAAACTACTTGTTCATAATGTGGTTGGTAAGCTTTACGCATTCTAGCACCTATCATCTCAGAAAGCTCATTTACAATGCATGCAACATCAAAGGATGAGAACTTATCACGCATGCCTATCGGACTATCCTGTAAAGGCATCATTCATCAGCCAATCGCTTATTTCTGACTATGATAACGAATTATGAAACTCTTCAATTTCTGTCAACACTCCAGATTCATGGGCATATTGATTACTGGGGATATTAATTAATTGGCAATTAGGCAATGATTCATTAATCTTCATTACTCCATCTAGTGCGTGTAATTTATCTGATTCTGCAGATAGAATAGCAGAATATATTTTATTATCTGGGAATTCTAAATTCATTTTATAGTCTATATTATACCTTGCAGAAAACATCATTCTAAGTAAGTCTTGGGCTTTAAACATCCTCCTATATCTTATCCTCTGACCTTCTTCTTTCACACGTTTTTCAACTGCAAATAGAACTATCTTACTTAGTAATGGATATACAAATTTGGGAATAGGAAATCTGAGTAAAAGATTAGCCCAAAGTGGTGGTTTAAAATTTATATTAGGTCCTATAAAAATAGCAGATCTACCTCCTATTGTTTCTTTTTGAAACGCATCTAGTAATATTGTTGCACCTAGTGATGAAGAAAACCAATCTATTTTATTCATATCCAGTTCAAAATATTTTATCACCTCTATCAAATCCTTAGCATGTTCACTCATTTGAAAATCCTTTTTATTGATTTTTTTGCCTATTATAGCACTTTTCTTTTCTCTGGTTTCAATGTAAATTATTGACCTTCTAGAAACCCACTCAGATAATAATGGCCTCCATCCTTCAAAGACAGAGCCCCAACCAGGTATCATTATTAGTTGGTTTGCTTCTTCAAATGTAGAATCTAAAGGCGTCCATTTTAAAATTCTTAATTTTACATTTCTACCAACATCTACAAATATTTCTTCACATTGAGATTTAGGTAATTGGGGAATAAAACTCCACTCATCTTTCATAAATCTCACTCTGTTTAATTTAGATAATACTGATCTCCAATTTTCTTTACTACATTTTCTTTTATTAACGAATAAAGGTGAGATAATATTTGGTCATTTGCTAGTACCATATTAGCATCAGGACTATCTGTATAGACAAAATGGCATATTTCATACGAATCTGTAATATTACTCCTTAATGCTTCTATAATCTTATTATTTCTATTTTTTCTATGCTTAATATATTTATTTAGTAATTTTTCAGGATTTGCTATTAATGGACCATGTCCTGGAAACAACATTTTCGGTTGCATGTTTCTTAATCTCTCAAGTCCAGAAATATATTCTCCCATGTCTCCTTCATCAGACGATACTAAAATAGTTCCAACGCCAACACAATTATCGCCACTAACTATTCCAGACTCTCCACGTATGCAAATATGTCCAGGGCAATGGCCTGGTGTCTCAATAACTGACCAATTACTCATGCTACTCAAACCCTTCAGTTCGAAACTATCTCCTTCAACTAATATTCTACAATTATCTTGGATGTCAAGATAATTCAACGTCTCCCTTGTTGCCCATATCGGCGCTTCATAGATATTCAAAATTTCTTTTATGTTTCCCACATGATCATGATGCTTGTGTGTGAATATAGTTGCTACAATATTGGACCCTGACTTCATTATCTCTGATATCTTTTTACGAAATTCTTCTAATTCCACATCCTTGGCTGCAGGATCAATGATTACTCTTTCTCCTCCCTCTTCTCCTAGTATGTAGCAATTAGTATGTGTTGCAGGGGGCAATGTTTGAGTTTTTATGGGAAAACATTCTACTAGCGGCGCAAACTCAATTCTATGGTAGCCAGATGGACGTTCTCGAGCAAGTAATTCACAAGCAAGAGTTAAATTTCCTGTAGCATACATGCCCTTAACTAGGTCTTTCAATAAAGTTACAATGGGGGGAGGAATTCTAACCTCATTTTTCTCCCAAGAAGTTAACAATTCTTGTGGTTTCCACCACTTGAATTCATCAAATTCAGATCTACCAGGAGGGAATGTAGGAGTTACGCTATTTTCCGACAAACTAACATGAAAAAACCTATTCTTAAATCTAATGGGGCCAAAAGGAGGAGTCTCTCTTTCAGATATTACTTGAGCATTAAATGATTCAATAATTATGTTCCCGTTTTCAAATTCTTTTAACCAATTATTTTTGTCATAACATACTAGGTTTCTAATTTCTTTATTCATGGAAACCATTTTTCCATTCTTGTCAGGTGTAAGGCCTATTTCTTCAACTAATTCTCTTAAAAGTGCTATTGTTGCAATTCTATCTATTCCTCTTTCTGATAAAAAATCTGGATATTTATCTCCTACTTTCTTATCTATTTTACTTATCCCTCCTCCGGGAAATGTCCAGAAATCAGGAAAAGAGGGCATTTCCGATACTCTATGGCCCAGTAGAATCTCGTCTTGACCATCAATTATTCTGCTTACTATGGCAGATGCAGATAAATAAGGTTCACTAACTTGGATTTCTGGGATCTGAAAACCCGCCGGTACTTCTCCCATGGCCTCTCGAAGCGATACACAATTTCAAACTCACCATAATAATGATTGAATAAGCCTCCACCTTTTCGCCATTCATGGAACGGGTACCCGGGGTAGTTTTTCCAATCATGAAGAGGTGTATTCTTGAAACCGCCTGAAACAATCGAAGAAGAGCTAGCCATCATATCTGATGCTATAGAAGCGGGAATAGATCCGTTTACTCCATTGAATGAACCTTCTAGAGTAGGAAAATTGGCTTTAGGATGGTTTTTGATACTATTGATGTTAAGTTGGGCCTCTCAAATTCTCTATCATTCAGTGTGACTAATGTTCTCTTTCTAACGACTTAATTAGGAATATTCTAAGAGAACAAATGATGCAAATGATTCTAGGTAGTGACCCTCACAGCAGAGCATGGGTCGATTGTTAGTAGCCATGATTCTGACATCATTGCTCATAACTTCAACTTCTCCAATCGTAACAGCGCAAGTTGGCCAACCTGACATAGTACAGGAACATTGGTATCATACATATGCTACTCTTACACTAGATTTGAATGAGTGGGCTGATGATTATCCAGAAATCGTCAACTTGTCTGCCGTGGGGCAAACGGAAATGGGCAGAAACCTATGGATGCTGCAAATCTCTGATTGGAACTGCTTCGACCTTCTTAACTCGTCTCCTGGGTGTGAACACTACAAACTAGATGGAGAACGTAAGGAAGTAGTGTACATCGATGGAGGACATCATGGCAATGAGCACCTAGGAACGGAACTTGCCTTCCTGGTTGCAGAGTACTATATCGAGGGCTGGGCTAATGGAGAGCAAGAGGTACTCGATGTATTGATGTCCACTGAATTGCACATTCTCATCATGCTGAATGCAGAC
>PCAI01000014.1 GCA_002731195.1 Methanobacteriota archaeon
CAACAATTGATCCATAACTACATTGGCTTTTATTTGAGATAAAATATTCTTCTATTAATGCCTGTAAATTCCATTCTCCATCTCCTAATTTAGATTTTGACATTGCATTAACATGCGCTTGAGATGCTATATCTGATGCTTTTTGCATTAACTCTATTTCTTTTTGAGATTTTATTAGTCTCATTTCATTAATAATATATGAAGGATCACCAATCGAAACTGGACCTTTGCCATTCACATTTCTTTTCCTAGACTTTTTAGTTAATGAATCATTAATTAAATTATCTAGTTTGTCATTTAATCCCTGAATAATAAATACATTTTTTGACTCATCGAGTAAATTTTTGATTATTTCGATACCTTTGTCCATCGAATGTGCATCATCTACCGGCCAATTTTTCATAGCATTATCAATACCTATCCTGCGCCCTTCCCATATTTCAGCTAAATTATCATTTGGTTGAACGAAAATAGAAGTATTCCATGGTCCAGAGCAATTATTACTGACAAAAATTGCCTCTGGATATTCCCATCCACACAAATACAACATGTAAGAATTAGCCCTATAAGGAAAGTTTGTATCATTAGACCTCTTAGCAAAGGGGTTACTGGGAATAATCACAACACTATTCTCAGGAAGTTGTGAGTGGAAGTTTTTTTGTCGAGAAAAATATTCTTCCATAGTGAATGGTAAGCTAAATACATCGTTCACATACATATCTGGAATACTCCCATTAATAGGTTTATTCATGAAAAATAAATACAAAAATTACCATTTAGGTATTTCATCTTCTAATATATTATATCTCCTATAAAACGCATAAGATACAAAGATAATTGAAAATAGTAGAAGTGTGAGGGAAAAATAAGTTCCTTCTCTAGAGGATTCAGATTTAATAATTACAGATATTTCTGAAACCAAATTGTCATTATCTGAAACTTCCAGTGACAAGGTAAATTCATCTCCGAGAACAGAATCTGGCCATAAGAAAGTCCTTTCACACCCCTCATAAAATGGCACATTATTAACTTTCCAGATACATTTTAGTGAAGTTATATCATTTTCAGTATCTGTCGATTCAGATGCATCTAGATTAATTTCTTCATCGGGAAGTAATATTAATGAATCTCCATCAACAATTTCTATATCATTGATGGATAATTTAGCTATTGGCCTCATGTTAATTATCGAAAATAAAACTGAAGAAGAATTACTAAGTCCACATTCATCGGTAACAGTTAGAATTAATGAATAGTTACCAGTATTGAGATTACTGACTAAAAAGGTTCTTTCTTCGCTGCCCGAGGAGACATTGATTACTTCCATATGAGAGTGGTCATCATTTAGATTTGGAATAATATTACTTAAAACCCAAACAAAATTCAATCCTGAACGACCAAAAAATGGATCGGATGATATACTACCATCAAAAAAAACTGGAGCAGATCCTTCTAATAAAACTAAATTATCTTGAGATTGGATTATTGATAATGGTGCATTATTATCAATTTGGATAAATAAGCAGGAAAATTCAGAGTTTAGAGACTCAGAATTATGAAAGTTATGAGCCCATACATATAATGAATAAAAACCATCATCGAAGTTAGATATGTCCAAAACGGTTTCAAATGAATATGAATTTTTATATGGAGAAATTGTTTCTATAGGATTTAATAAAATGTCTGTGGAATCTAGTTTGCATGATGAAACCTGAGAATTGGTTTTAATAATGTTCCAAAATATATCAGGAGAAGAGTTCATAGTTGACCAAGCATTTCCCGAGATAGTGATTGTATCTGAAAATAGATTATTCTCAGAATGATCAGTGATTAATAAGGCAGGATTTAGAAGTTCATCACCGGATGAATAAAATATTGGCTTAATGATTGAAATAGGTAGTTCAGACTCTAGAGTAACCGTCAAATAACATGTACAAAAATTTGAATAAGATTGGAAATCTAGGAATATTTGCCATTGATATGTGGGATTTTGGAAACTATCTGATTGGGCCTGGAATAATAATTCACCTGAATCATAGAGAATTTCAGAATATTCCAATTTCCAAGATAATGTAATTAAATTCTGATTTGAAGTAACATAACCAGAAACTGTAGTGGAGTTGTCAATACTTAATATGGAATTTGAATCAAAAGTAACGCTTTGGTAAGAAGTATCTTCTTGAGCACTGGAATTAATAAGAATAGGATTCAAAGCATTGAGAAATAATAAAATCAGCACTGACCTTAGGTATTTCATGATTTTTTGACGTTGCTCATAATTAATTAAACCGATGTATTAATGATTATGTCATCTTTCTGAGATTTGCATTCTCCATGATAGATCATCTAGCCATAATGAAAGTGCGTCTTTGGAAATAAATTCCTTAGAAGCAGCAGCAGATAATACACAATCGCATGCCGCTGAAGCTAAATTAACTGATTCAAGTAATGAAAGTCCATTCCCAAGAGAGATTGCCAAAGCTGCTGCAGCAGCATCATGAAGGCCAATCTGTTGTTCTGGAGAGGTAGCATTACATGGAAAGTATACTTCTTCATCTTTAGCATATAAGGTCATACCTTCTATTCCACCAAGTACAAGGAGAGATCCCCATCCATAATTGTCAATAAGATATTGAGCGGTTTCTTTGCTATCTTTAAGATCTAAACGGCGTTGTAATAGTGCTAAACCTCTTATTTCGAATAACACAATTGTTGCCCCTCTACTTTTCTCAAGACCAGTTAATTTAGGATCTACAATAATTGGTATATCTTCTTTTTTTGCCTTTTTAATCAATTCAGCAGCGCCTTTCGTAGAAACGACACCTTTGTCATAATCTGAAATGACTAGAACGCAACTATTTTCCAACGACTTCAATGCTTCACTAACTAATTTTGAACTAATATCGGGAGATAGTGGTTTTAAAGAACCACGATCTGCCTGTAATAATATTTGACTATTTTTTAAAAGACTTTCACGACTTCCATAAAATCTAATTTTAGTTAGAGTTTTGTGATCATTAATTGTAATAATATTTGATATATCGACTCCGGTATCAGAAAGTTTGGTCAATATCGATGAACCTTCTGAATCTTCGCCAACACATGAGAAAAAGTCCAATGCCATCCCAAGGGAATTTAAACTCAACGCAATGTGGGCAGCAGCACCAGGAGATTCTTCTGAGTCAGTTATTTTTAGGACAGGAACAGGTGCCGTAGAAGTGAGATTATTAGCAAAACCATGGTGATACCTGTCTAGCATAATATCTCCAATCAGAGTTACTCTAGCATCATTAGTATTATCGAGTAAATTTCCTAGTCTTTTTAGCGTTTTAGATCTTAGATTTTCGTCCGCATCCATCATTATCGATTGTGCGTAGAAGTCATTAGCATAGATATTTGGGTAAACCGACGGTATGAAATCATGAACATATACCGGAAATCATGAAATCGTATAGCGGGGGTTGGGAATATAGAGGTCCAGCGTCTAATCGATTATGGCATAAGTCTGCTCTTGGTAAAGTTATTTCTGAAGATGTTGTACACTTAACTGATGCAGAAGTAATATTTTGTCATGAACATAGAAATATTGAATTGCCTAATGAGCAATGGATTAATCAGTGTATTGAGAGAAACCCTGCAATAATAGATGAGTATACGATACTGGAGTCCTTAAGAAAACCTGGTAACAAGATANTGATGNCCGTACATACAAAAGATTGTAATTTNAAGGAAGAGAATGNAACATGGNGNCTTAGATGGCCTTCGGATGNACATCCTAGAGANGGAGATCCAATTTCCGANATAAGATGGTTTCATTCATCAAATACTTTNGATATTGAGGAATTGTTACATTGGGCAAAGAATGTAAGGGACAAAAAAAGAATTGCNGAAGTATTAATAATCGATAATGAATTATCTGTNGTAACATACAGNATTGAAATAATTGAACCAAAAGGTAGNCTNGATATTCCAACAATTGCAGGNTATTCAGAAATATCGNCTTTAGAGGGAAAGATTAGGCTCANTAATGGAAATATATTCATCCCATATAGTAAAAAATGGAAATATGAGAATATTGGNATACCATATACCAATGGTAGAATAATAGATAGAGATACTGAAAAAATGATTGAAGATAAAATAAATGGAAGAGAGGAAGAAATGGACATTTCTGAGAAGATCATATGCGATATGTTAGAAAAAGGCCTTCATCCAAGGCCCGGTTTCAAGTATGGTTCTAAGTGGAGATGTTATGAAACTAGTATTGAAGAAGATCATGCGCCTTGGTTAATAGTACATCCAGATGATGGACCAAAAAACTGGGAAGAAGCTTGTTTAATCTCAAGATTGGCATCGGGAGTGAATAAAAAATGGTTATTCCCAATAATGGAAGATGAATGTCATTATTTGTCCATAACTAGGCCACCTGCTGATTCAAGGTGGAATAATCCCATCAGAAGATGAAGTTTCCTTAGTCTTACGATTGTTGCTCAATAAAGATAATGCTGATAAAATACAAATTATCAATACCCCGTTAGATGGTTGTGAAATCCAAGGAAGAAAACCTTCACCTAAAAATGGTGAATCGGCCTGAAATATAATCGGTATTCTTTCTTCAATTGAATTTGAATCTGTAAGTATCAACTCACCTTTTGCAATCATTCCTTGTTTCAATAACCCATTCGGAGAAATTGCAATTACTATAGGGTCGCCAGGGCTAATAGATCCTTGAGTAATTGGGCTTGCTATTCTGCTTATGGCACCTGAAATTGAAATGGAATAAGTTCTGGAACCGTTGCCAGAAAATTCCGGGTAAAGATAAATCTCTGAATCTTCATTCCATGGAATAATTTTTTCTAAAGTATTGTTACTTATTTTATGCCCTACCTTTATCCAATCTAAGTCAATATCTAATAAATTAGAATTTTTACAACCCATTTCTCCCTTCAAATGACCTTTCGTGTTGGGAAAAGAAGAAGAGTTTATTATTTCAATATAATTTATGCCTGGATCAATACTAATACTTTTGATTATAGAATCACCGTGGTAATTAAGATTCACAAGAAATTCACAAGATTCTAGTGCATTTATTGTTACATAAGATTTTTCATTTTCTAAAAGAATAATTGGTTCCCTTGGAGTTAATATTTCTAAATTACCAATTGGAGCATTCACAAATGATATTGTAGCATTACTCCATTCACCATCTTCTGTTATGTTTACGTTTGTGATATTTGCAGTCCATGTTACTAAACGACCACGATTATCCCGTATTTGGATACCTTGGTTACCAAAATTATCTCCTAAATCAAATAAATCTCCAACTTCACCAGAGTTTCTACCCCTCATAAGTGCGTCATTACCATCGGCTTCTATTATCTTAGCCCATGCTACTTCAGGATCTATATTAACAAGATTATTTTCTAAATTGCCATTATTTTTGTCTTGGTGCTCTACCAAAATACCCGAACCGGGAAGCTCAGAGTCGAAACCACCTGATCTTAAAGAAATATATATTATTTCATTTGGGGCAATATCTATCGCCAGTGAATTCCCTCCGGAGGATAAAGGACTTATTGTAAAATAATTACTTCCAGGGATGATAGTAGATGATCTATGAGAACCAATTAATTCTAATGTAGAGACGCTAGGTAATGCAGGTACCTTTCCATCTCCATTCCAATTACCACTAGCCATAATATCCCAGTCTCCAAGTCCATTCCAGTTAGAACTAGGAGAATCGCTATGGACATCATATAAATCAACTGCCCCCATTTGATGGAGCATTTCGTGCATCAAAGTACCTAAACCAGATGAAAGAGAGACTATTGTGTAATGTTCAATCGACCATTGAGAAATTTTTATTGGGTCATCTAGACCGGAAAAATGACTCCAAATTGAAGAAGATTGTCCATTAGATTCTTGGGCGTCACCCGAATGTAAAATAAGTAATCTATCTATAATGCCATCATCGTTAAAATCCCATTTTGATAAGTCTTTACCCTCCAGAATAAATGGAACTGAGTTATGGATCAAATCTTGTACTCCATTTTCAGAACCTGAGTCTCTACCATCAGAGGAATCTTTTCCCCAAAATGAGTCTGATTGTGGAGATTCCCAGGTTTTTTCCATTATTGTAACATTTAATCTAGAAATTCCATTTAATGAATTAATATATTCTTCAGCAGAATATGTTCCTTCAAATAATTCTTCTACTTCACTAGAATCAAATGGTTTATTTGGAAAAGAAATTTTCAAAACTAACCATTCTTCATTATTTTGTAACTCTATAAGATTATAATTAGTATCATGTGCATGATCCCTATCTAGGGCGTTATCAAGATATTGAGGGTTACTATATGTCATCAACCCAAGGAGAATAAGTAACATAGCCAATACTACTCTAACCTTGTCCATATATCGTCGAGACATAATTGGGATTTTAATTAGATGTAGAGATGTGTCTTATGAATAAGAATCTTCTAAAGAGTTTAATTTCCAGACGATATCCTCAGAATATTCTGAATCAAGCCATTCTAGGCCTTTTAAACTACAATTAGTACTCTGCAAGGAATTGCGAAAATTGTTTGGAATTGGAGAGCCATCGCATCCAGTTATTATGAGAGATGAAATCTTGTAATTGATTACTAAATCAATCAAAGAATCTTGCTCTTCAGAATAAAGACAAATTGCTTTACATGAAGGAGTAGCAATTCCAATAGGATTGAAGCTTTTAGGCATCGTAGGACAAGAACCTTCGCAATTACAGTCGACAACAGCAATACGATCTACTTTGCCGCTACTGGAAGTAATATCTTCTACAGAGAATTTACGTAATCCCAGAGGCGAAGGAGGTATAGTTCTAGAAATAATATCTGAAAGATAAATGACACATAATGCTATTATTATACGAAGGCCATCATATTCATTAGGTAATGAAAGAATAATTATACTACTAGAAAGTATAATGATTTTTAGTTTCATCTCGGAGTTTTGACTATCAAAAACTCCAAACAGTCTAGCTAAACCTAGAGAAATAGTAGTTAATGAGAAAATAATTAGTATCCATGAAAAGCCTAGTGTTAGTTTGAAAATAGCAGATGCATCATAATGATTGCCTACTCCTTCCAATGAACCAAGTGTGTCGAAAGAAGAAATAAAACTTGGAAGGAAGAATGACCATACAATGATTAATGTTAGAGGTATGATAAACAAACTAAAGGTCAATAATGCAAAAAACCAATTTTTTTCTTTAGGTAAAAGTCCTACACTAGTAAATCTAAGTAGTGAATATGAGAGAAATGGCATGGTAGTTATGATTGACAATAAAAATACCATTGACCATTGTATTTCTATCCAGTCATATGGCCCATAAATGGAGAGGTCAAGGGAACTAGAGCCTAATGGAATGCTATGTAACCATCTTGAAATTAATTCTTCTACAAAAAAAGACCACGTTATAGAGAAAAATATGAATAAAATAATCTTAGATTTAATGATATCAAGTAATTCAAATAAATGTGACGAGGGAGGTAAATTGATGTCATTAGGAACTGAAAATGTCATATCACAAAATATCCTTAACTTTAGGTTCTGAGTTAGCGGCTAGTATAGTTCTGTAGACGCCGTATGCAAACCATGCACTAATGAAAAAGAATGAGCCGATTATAAATACAGTAAGATCGGTCACTTCTGCATCTGGGCCTACTATAGATGGCGGAGGGAATTGTATTACAGAATCGTTAATTGCCCACCTATATGCCATTACAAATGTAAGGATTGAACCAATCGATCTACGTATTGCTTGTGGAATGGCTAATTCTCTTGCTAAGTATTCTGGACCTTCATCATAACGTCTTTCCAAGATTTCTCTCTGGAATACTCCTCCGACTATGAGTGCAACTAAACTAGTCCAGAAGAAAAAATTACCTTGTTTGAATAATTTATGAGATAGTTCATCCTGACGTTCTTGTTCTAGTTGTTCTTCAGTGACTTCTAATACGAAAAGAGAATCATAATCTCCTACTGATATTGTCCTAGTTTGTAATGTCGAATCTGATTCAGTAGTAGTGATTGAACCTGGTTCACTAATTGAAAAAGATACTAAATTCCAATAATCATATTCGTCTGGTATTCCTCCTCCGTCTACCGAATTACCAGCTAACCAGAAATTCACTTGGCCGATATTCTCCGAAGGGGCTGTCCATCTAAAATTCCAAATGCCATCAGAATCAGTTTTTGAATGAGATATATCATCTGGTCGATCTTCTGCTTGTCTTATATCTTGATTTTCATCCCAAGAGAATATTCCTACAGCATCTGAAGATAATAAGAATCCTGCTTTTACATTACCCTCTCCTCCTGAAAGAGTAAGTGAATCTGCAAC
Organism: Methanobacteriota archaeon; assembly: GCA_002731195.1. Lineage (GTDB taxonomy): Archaea > Thermoplasmatota > Poseidoniia > Poseidoniales > Thalassarchaeaceae > MGIIb-O3. The sequence continues at coordinate 8,387 of PCAI01000014.1, forward strand.
TGTAACCGTCAGATTATATGTTTCAGATAATTCATACATTATTGGAACTCCTGTAATCATAACAATTACTCTCGGAGAAGAAGCCCCATTATTATGACAATTACAACCATATTTAACAGTTAATTCTTCATCTTGGTTTAACGCTGAAGGGCCTCCACTTAAGCCGAATACAGGCATAATAAGTAAACCTACAACGAAGAAAGCAATTGCAAAACGAGGTACAATCTTATTCATGAGTATCACCTATTTTATTTTCGGAGGGAGGAGTCACATAACCATTACCCGAAAGATTCCTCCAAAATGCCCAATATTCAAATTTCCTTGATTGCAGAATTCAAACTATTCATCATAACCTTTCCATCTCCAAATAACATCATAGTCTTATCTTCATAAAATAGGTCATTATCAACTCCAGCATATCCTACTGATAAACTTCTTTTTATTATAACAACAGATCTTGCCTTATCTGCATCAATTATTGGCATACCCGCCAACGGGCCCTCTCCACTTCTTGCAGCTGGATTGCAGGTATCATTAGCACCAATAATAACAGCCATGTCACATTCAGGAAATTCTTGATTAATTTCATCCATTTCTATTAATTGATCATATGGTACATTAGCTTCTGCAAGTAATACGTTCATGTGACCAGGCATTCTTCCGGCTACTGGATGAATGGCAAACTTCACTTCAGTGCCAAACTTTTCCTTCAATAAATCTGCAAATTCTTTAACTTGGTGTTGACATTGACTAACTGCCATGCCATATCCCGGGACTATGATTACTTTTTGTGCGCCATCTATCATCATTGCAACTTCTTCAGAATCGGCACCAACCTTTGTTCTAGTTAATGTTTCTTTTTCAGTCCCTCCGAATGATTTGAATAGAACGTCCATAAGAGTTCTATTCATCGCCTTACACATTATAAAAGTAAGAATTAACCCTGAAGCCCCTACCAAAGAACCAGCTACTATCAAAACACTATTTGATATTATGAACCCTGTAAATGCAGCAGCGATTCCAGACAGAGAATTCAGTAAAGAAACTACAACAGGCATATCAGCACCTCCTATTGGAAGTACCAATAATAATCCTAGAATACAAGACATAATGATAATTGCCCATAAGAATGTGACATTAGTAGGATCATTAAGAGAGAGATAAATAAATAATAATATAGAGAAAAATAGTACTATTTTTATGTAATTTAACCAACTTGGCCCCCAAGTAGGAGTTCTGAACCACTTACCAAAAATAGTTACTCCTCCCTTTAATTTGTACATAGCAAGTATAGAGCCAGTTAATGTCATCCAACCTACTAATGCAGAAAGACCTGCGGCTACATATATCACAGTCAAATCTAAACCAGTTGGAACTGTGTTCGACTCGTAAATATAACTCCAACTTTCAGATAAAGCGACTAATGCAGATGCAGCGCCACCGAAACCATTGAACAAAGCGACTAATTCAGGCATTCCAGTCATTTCCACCCTTACAGCCATGATGTAGCCAATCACTGAACCGATTAATAATCCGGATATTATTAATTCCCAACCTATAATTCCCTCATCCACTAAATTCATCTCAAATATAGTAGTAATAATTGCAACTGCCATTCCTGTTGCACCCAACATATTTCCACGAGGAGCAGTTTTTGGATGTCCTAGATTTTTAAGTCCGAAAATAAATAAGGATGCAGAGAGAAGGTATCCAAGTGATATCCAGTCTTCCCACATATTCAGTTCCCCTTCTTCTTACCTGCAATCATATTCAACATCCTGTTCGTCACGGCGAAACCTCCGATGACGTTTATCATTGCAAGAATGATAGCAACAAAGGCTAGAATTCCAGATGTTTCTGTCTCTAAGCCACTAAAAATGACATTTGCACCAATCAATGCTCCAACAACACTGATTCCGGATATTGCATTAGCACCACTCATTAGAGGAGTATGTAACATCGAAGGAACTTTAGTTATTAGTTCAAATCCGAGGAAGATTGCTAAAACAAATAATGTTATTGAACCNATTAACAATTCAGGAGTCATTAGATTAATCCCTCCAATCTAGANTGTTTTGGATGAATTTTACCATCTTGGCAAATGAGTACTCCNCCCATTCCAGAGATATGGAAGTCAGAGCCTTCAGGAGCNCCTACTAAGATATCATCTTCCTCAGAGATTATTAATTCTCCTTCTTTGAAAATTGATATAATAAAATTAGTTAAATTGTTTGAGTAAAGCATACTTGCTGAGTTAGCAAGAGTCCCGGGTAAATTGGAAGTTCCAACGACTATAACGCCATTACTTGTTGTGATTATTTTTCCTGCTTCAGTAACTTCGCAATTACCTCCAACGTCAGCATTCATATCTACAACTACTGCTCCAGATTTGAATTTTGATATGGCACTCTGAGGTACTGTGATAGGCGCAGGTCTTCCAAAAATTCTTGCTGTAGTAACTATTATGTCTGCATCAGAAGCAACATCGCATACTGTATCATTTACTTTCTGTATAAATTCCGGAGTAAGTGGTTTAGCATAACCCGATTCATCCTCGAAATCATCCATGCCTTCAACTTCAATAAAACGGCCACCGACAGATTCAATTTGCTCAGCAGCTGATTTGCGCACATCAGAGGCATAAACTACCGCCCCTAGTCTTTTTGCAGTAGCAATGGCTTGTAGGCCAGCTACTCCACTACCCATAATTACTACTTTTGCTGGCCTTATAGTTCCTGCAGAAGTAGTCATCATAGGTATTCCTTTAGGAACATGTGAAGCACCTAACAAAACAGCCTTATAACCTGCCAAATTATCTTGACTAGAGTTAACATCCATAGACTGTGCACGAGATAGCCTACGAGGTATCATATCCATAGAAAATAGTGTAATTTTCTTCTCTAATGAATATTGAATCTTCTCTGGATGCCTGAATGGATCTGCGACGCATGCTAATATCATGCCAGACTTAAGTTCATCTTTCTGTAGCATATTAATTGTGATTAAAATATCTGATTCCATAACCTCGGATCTAGACCCCGAAATAGCGCCTGCACTAGAATACTCTTCATCTAGATAATTGGCTTTTTTTCCTGCCCCCTTTTCAAAAATAACTTTGAAACCAACTTTTATTAGTTTTTTAACAGAATTGGGAACAATAGCTACTCTATTTTCTCCATCTGGTTCTAATAAAATTCCTATAAGCATTTGTAAAAACCTCTCACAATCAAGTCACGCTGACTTAGTATATCTTAATCGAAAAGAATACACTTATTGAAACCGCCGGCGAGTAGTTTTCATACGAATAAAAATTATGTAAAAAGTATTTGATAGCCAATAGAGAAAACAACTATATCGCATATTGCATGAGATAACCAACATACCCATATTGAACGATACTGTAAATACAACCAAGACCAAATAGCAGCAGCAGATAAGAGTCCGAAGGATGCAATGAAAGTTTGCCACCAAATAAAACCAAAGAAATGAAGTGCTAAAGCATGGTGTAATGTGAATAATATTGCTGAGAAAAGTATTGCATAAAAATCATTTTTGAAGAGTATACTTGCCTTAGTTGTAATAAACCAACGAAAAACATATTCTTCCAGAAGGCTATTAATAAAAATCCAATAAATCATCCCTAATATGTATAAATTAAGATTAGAAAGACCTTTTGAATTAAGAGTATTTATCATTCCGTCTAAATTAAGAGAATCTTCAAAAATAATCCATGTTATTATAATTATAATTGACATTACGAGTCCTGTTAAAGTACCCATTTTTAATCCTGACCTAGAAGGTAACGCTCTCGAAATATCATTATTTTCTAGATATAGGAACCATACAGTAGGAATTATGAATATCCATAATTTACAAATCATGAAGAATATTTGAGAGTATAATTCATTGTCTATGATTCTTATCCCAAATATAACAGATATCGAAGGAACAAATCCAACCAAAAGAATTGCAATTAAGGATTGATGACGGTCTTGCATTAGAAGTGGCATTCATTACTCATAGAAAAACATTTTACCAGCATTAGTTTCTAATGTATCATTACCAAAGGCTAAGTCCTATGTCCCAATGGAGGAGTTTGAAAATACCATGGCGAGAGGGGCGAGAAAAGTAGCAGTTATTGGAGCAGGAAATGTTGGAGCAACATGTGCTTTCGTTCTTGCCGAAAGAAAAGTTGGAGAAATTGTACTTCTAGATATATTTGAGGGTTTTGCCAAAGGTAAGGCGCTTGACATGAGTCAAGGAGGTAAAGTTCTCAATTATGATGGAAAAGTTACTGGAACCAAAGATTATTCAGATATAGCAGGATCCGAAGTAGTTGTTGTTACATCTGGTTTTCCAAGGCAACCGGGGATGAGTAGAGAGGACTTGATTGGGAAAAATGCAGAAATAGTATCCCAAGTTGGAAAGGGAATAAAGGAATATGCTCCAGAGTCAATAATCATCATGGTAACCAATCCTCTTGATTTAATGACTTATCATATGCAGAAAGTAACGGGTTTTCCAGAGAATAGAGTTATTGGGCAAGCAGGAATACTAGATTCAGCAAGGATGACTCATTTTGTTGCTGATGCAATAGGATGTAGTAATGAGGATGTGCAAGCAATGGTACTTGGTGGCCATGGAGACACTATGGTTCCACTACCAAGGTATACTACCGTAGGCGGCATTCCAATAACACAACTATTGACTAATGAAAAAATTGAGGAGATTAGTGTCAGGACTGCAAGTGGAGGTGGAGAGATTGTCAAATTACTCGAAAGAGGTAGTGCTTTCTATGCACCTGGAAGTGCAGCAGCTATTATGGCAGAATCTGTCCTTAATGATAGAAGGAGGTTGTTGCCTTGTAGTGCATATCTGAATGGAGAATATGGCATGGAAGACATATACATTGGTGTT
>PCAI01000002.1 GCA_002731195.1 Methanobacteriota archaeon
CCACAATCTCCCCTATTCCAACAATTATTATTTGTATTTGTATCAGAACCTACCAAAAGACCTCCATAAAAGTCTAATGATAGAGATATAACATCATTATCGGGTATACTATTAGGGTCTTCTTCAGTCCATAAATCTGAAATTTCTCCAGTGATTCTATCAATTATTAATAGTCCAAAACCCGGTAAACCAAGGTATATTATATCGCCATCTACAGCAAGAGGAGTGGCGTCTAAATTATCTGCACCTAAAGATTGCCAAGAACCAATAATTGTTGGGCCATATAAATCTATACGCATTACACCCGCATCGGGTGTTGCAAAGTATGCAATACCATACCTTGTTACAACTTCTCTAATACTGTCTGAATCCAAACCATCTGATGAATCAAACAGAGCAATGACAGAATTTGAGGTTGTATTGATTAAACTGACACCGTCTTGAGAATGCCCTATTACTAACGTATCTGTATTTGAATCATGGGCTATGCTCGAAATATAATCTCCATTTATTACGAAATCTGATGAAGAGGAAGTGGTGCCAATTGCAAGTAAGTTACCATCTAAGTCTAGTTCGAATAATCCTGAATTAGTTCCTATCCATATTCTACCATCTGAGTCTTGTAATATTGTTATTATTTCATTTATATTCATTGTGCCCACTTGATCAGAACCACCATTATTGTCAAATAATTCTTGTATATCGATGGTTTCTTTCCAAAGTTTTTCCTTTTTGTCGAAACGATCTATTAAATTTGTTCCAGCTATCCATATTTCACCTTGATCACCATCATCAATGAAAACGGTTACTGTAGCATCTTCTACTGATTCCGGACTCGTAGCTATTATTATCTCGCCAGCAATTTCTTCAGCAATAATTGAGACTAATTTACCGGATGAATCACCAACTAAAACAGTATTTGAAGACGGTCCGCGCTGTAAATTATCACTAGGCCATACATTAATTGAATGCCCATAATCTTGTAAACCCATATCTGAAAGAGTAATGGTAGAAAGATATAACATAGAATTTGTATCATATACTTGAATATCATTGCCTGAAAATATATGTAACCACCCTGGTGTAGAAGCCATTCCATGGATTTGATTAGAAGAAAGCCAGTTATTGGAAGTCCACGGAGGGATCCAAGTACCAGATGCAACATTATACCTATCTATTCCGGCATTATTATTAGCAATGTATAAAATATCATTAATTAATTCCATATCTGTAATTGAATCACTAGAAAGGAAATTGTTCGAATTTATTGAAGGAAATTCGTTAGATTCAGTAAAAATTAATCCTGCACTTCCAAATGTATAATTAATCACTATTATTCCATCATTGATTGTACTAACAAGGATAGTATCGTTTTCAATTATCATATCAGTAGGAACTATAGAAGTTTCATTGTCTTTACAAAGAGGTTGGGATACCCAAAACGAACCCTTGCCTGGTTCAAGATAATTAATATTACATTCCGAACTAGTCCATATGATATCGTATGTATCAACGAATGAAGTAATTAGCGGATTAGAATTTGAAATATTTGTGTCGTCGGGGAATGAATTTATGGGAGAATATGTAAGTAAATCTCTTGCATACACATTACCATTAGAGGTGCCAATTATCAGTTGTTTACTTTTATTATCAACTACTAAAGATCGGCCTTCAATTTCTAATTCGATATCTATTATAGTCTTTATAGAATTATTATCAAGTCTGATTAAATCTTCATTAACTAGCATGAAAAGACTACCATCTAAAGGATTGATGGCAGTATCATGAATTGTAATTTCAATTGGCGAAAAGGAAACTATCGGATCAACTGGTCTGAGTGCTTCTATTATTAGATCATCAATTGTTATCCCAGTAGGTAAATCCCAATATGCATCTGTTAATGAGTTGGGATCTAATGGTGCATCAAGAATACCTTGATTTACATTTGAAGGGGCATTAGAAAAACTATTTTGGCGACCTAAATCTCCTTTTCCTGACCAATCAAGAATTTCAGTTTGAGTGTTTACAAGCGTTAACTGAGGCTGATTAACCCAATAATCATCACTACCATTAACAGATACTTCAAATGTTAAGTTATCTATAATTGCCCCAGGTGCGAAGTCTAAGAATAAATCTCCATACGCTAATGTATTATTTAGTGGGTTTGCTCCTTCAGCAACCAATTCCAACCAACCGGTATCATTACTTCCACCTACTCCCCAAGATTTGGAGGTAACTAAATTATTCTTATTGAAGGAATCATCTAATTCATCTGATACTAGTGAGGACCATGGGAGTAAAACCATTAACAAAGTAACAATAATCGTAACCGGTTTAGAACTCATGCTGTCACTCCTTCTGATGATTTCTTGCAAAACCATATCAAATCAATGATAAAATGCTCGAATTTAATGAAAAAACTTGCAAAAATTACATCAAATTTATTGGATATAAAAAATGAAGGAAAAATAAAGGTTCTGACTCTTCTAAGTAAGAACATAAACCAATCTCCTCAATGTACAACTTATCAATGAATTGGTAGGAAGTTTATACTTTGCTCAGTCATAAAATAGTAATTAATTTACATTGTAATATAATATTTAATTTGTGGAAAGGACTTCAAAAGGCTTATTTTTTCAGGATAGTCTGATATGAGATTGTTTCTCAGGTATTGTCGGAGGAATCAGTGATGGACGATAAGAGGCTCGAAAAAGAGGCTTTAGAATACCACGCTTCTAATCCTGCAGGTAAGATAACGGTAGTACCAACAAAACCGCATGGAACACAAAGAGAGTTGTCGCTAGCATATTCTCCTGGCGTGGCTTATCCTTGTAATGAAATAAAAGATAATCCCGATGATGTTTACAAGTATACTGCAAAGGGAAATTTAGTTGCAGTAATTAGTAATGGCAGTGCTGTATTGGGCCTAGGAAATATTGGTAGTTTAGCAAGTAAACCAGTAATGGAAGGTAAAGGATTGTTGTTCAAGGCATTTGCCGACATAGATGTATTTGACATAGAAGTAGATAAAACAGATATTGATGGTTTTGTTGAAACAGTCAAAGCTATCGCTCCTACTTTTGGTGGGATAAATCTTGAAGATATCAAAGCCCCAGAATGTTTTGAAATAGAGCGTAGACTGAAGGAAGAATTAGATATTCCTGTAATGCATGATGATCAACATGGTACAGCAATAATTTCAGGTGCTGCATTATTAAATGGTTTAGAAATAGTAGGAAAAGACATCGAGAGTGTCAATGTCGTAGTCTCCGGAGCAGGTGCATCTGCTATTTCTTGTGCTAAACATTACGTAAAATTAGGAGTTTCTAAAGATAAAATAATACTTATTGACTCTAATGGTATTCTGACAAAAAAAAGAATGGAAAAAGGAGAATTAAATAGGTATAAAGAGGAGTTTGCTAGAGATATTCCAGATGGTGATTTAGCAAAAGCAATGATTGATGCGGATGTCTTTTTAGGATTATCCAAAGGTGGCTTGGTAAGTAAAAAAATGGTATCTACAATGGCAAAAAACCCTTTGATATTTGCTCTTGCTAATCCTGATCCTGAAATACTCCCTACTGAAATAAGTAAAGTTCGTGACGATGCAATAATAGCAACTGGGAGATCTGATTTTCCGAATCAAATCAATAATGTGCTAGGTTTCCCGTATATTTTTAGAGGTGCATTAGATGTTCGAACTAAAGAAATTACAGAAGGAATGAAGATGGCTGCGACTAAAGCTATTGCAAAATTAGCAAAAGAGCCAGTTCCTGATGATGTACTATCTGCATATAGTGATGAAAATATTCAATTCGGTCCAGAATATATAATACCCAAGCCTTTTGATGCTAGAGTTCTGATTTGGGAAGCAAGTGCCGTTGCAGAAGCAGCCGTCATAGAAGGTGTGGCAAGAGTTTCGAAAGAAGAATTTGATATTGAAAAATACAGAGAAGAGTTGGAGGCTCGTTTGGGATTAACTAGATCCATCATGAGAAGGGTGATAAATAAAGCAAAAAATACTAACAAAAAGATAGTTTTTTCTGAAGGTGAGGATCCAACCATAATAAAAGCTGCCTCTCAATGTATTAATGAAAAAATATGTCAACCAATCCTTCTAGGCAACATAAAAAGAATACAAGCAGTAAAAGAAGAATTGGGATTAAGTTTTGAGTGTGAATGTATAGATGTAAGATATGATGAACGTAGAAGAGGAGTTTATGCAGAAGAATATCATAGATTACGAGGACGTAAAGGTATGACAAAAGAAGATGCTGTTAGACTTCTGAAAATGCCAACACATTTTGCACCAATGATGGTCCATAAGGGTGATGCCGATGGATACTTAGGTGGCGTTTCTCATAATTATCCCGATATTGTAAAACCATGTCTACACATTATAGGATCTAATCCTGATGCACATAGAATTGTTGGAATGTATATGATGATTGTAAATGGTGAATTGATGTTCATAGGTGATGCAACGATAAATATTTATCCAGATGCAAGAACTTTGGCTGAAATTGCGATGCAAACGGCAAAGGTTGCACGGAGGTTTGGAGTCAAACCAAAAGTAGCTATGTTATCATTTTCAAATTTTGGAACTTCAGAGGAATTAAGGACTGATAGAATAGAAGAAGCTATAGAAATCGTAAGAGAAAGAGATCCGGAACTTATTATTGATGGTCCGATGCAGGCCGATACTGCGTTAGTTAGTTCTATCCAAGAAGAATATCCATTTATGGCATTCAGTGGTCCTGCTAATATTTTGATTTGTCCTAATTTAACTTCGGCAAATATTGCATATAAATTATTACAAAGAATTGCAGGTGCTGAGATGACTGGTCCGATTCTAGAAGGTTTGGCGAAACCTTCTCATGTTTTACAAAGAGGAGATAGTGTACGTGATGTAGTACATATGGCTGCAATATGTGCAGTCGATGCTATCAGATATGAACAAGAAAAGTTATGAAATTTAAATATCGGAATAATAATCAGTAATGGCATTTTCTAATTCTATTGCGACTTTTTGTTCGTTTAATGATTCGGTAACACCATTACGTCGCAACACTTCTCCATTAACAAAAACATCAAGGCATTTTGCCCCTGAATATATTAAATTTGAAAGCAAACGACGTCCGTCTTTTCCATAAGGACGCATCCGAATATCATCCAAATCCCATGTAACCCAGTCAGTAGATCCTTTAGTAGCAAGATTCCATGTTTCAGTTGGGTTTAGTATCCTAGCATCCCAATGATCATGTCTTTGGATTAAGCTAGCAGTCTTTGCCTCTGCCCGCATATCTAAACTATTGTTACTAGCTGCACCATCGGTGCCCAATCTAATATCTACTCCTGCTTCTTTCATTGCTGGATATGACATTGTTCCTCCGCATGCCAATTTCTGATTACTTGTTGGGCAATGTACGGCATGTGCACCATGACTTGCTAATAGTCTCATTTCTTTTTTTGTAACCCAACCACAATGGGCGCAAACAGTACCCTCCGTAAAGTAATCAATAGAATCGAGATATTCTATTGGATACATTCCAGTAGATGCGTGGCAATCTGCAACTTCTTGGCGTGTTTCAGAGGTATGAATACTAAGTTTGCAACCAGTTTTTTTTGAGATTTCAGATGCTTTACGCAAAGTTTCTTCCGAACAAGCATAAACTGAATGATTTCCAATACCATATTCTACTCTTTCAGGGGCAGAAGATCCTTGTGAGATTAAATTCTTTACTTGGTTCAACGCACTATCAGAATCTTGTTCATTTGAAGTAAAGGGGAAATCAGTTATTGGCCCACAGATAATGCCCCTAAGTCCTGTATCTGAAATTACTTTTCCAACTACCTCAGGATGAAAATACATATCACATGCAAAGGTTGTTCCCGTACTTATCAATTCAGCTGCAGCAGCTTTTGAGCCAATTTCTACAAATTGTTTTGTAAGTTTTTTTTCTACAGGCCAAATAGATTTTTGTAGCCATTCCTCAAGTGGCAAACCTTCTCCCATAGATCTATTCAGTATCATCGCCATATGTGTATGCCAGTTTTGTAAACTTCTAGTAAATAATCGGTTGGAGCCGTCTATTGTTTCTATGACATCTTCATCTCCATTACTGATTCTATAATCGCCTTGTTTATTAATCAAAAAATTACCTTTTTTGATTATTCCGTCGTTATCCAAAAGAGTTGTATTAATTATACGTCTTAATCCAATGTCCATTATAATCACGTTTCTTTTATCTATTTTTATTCGCATACTGCATTAAATTTACTAATTATCTTGCCCTCTAAATTATTCATCCACGCTTCGACTATATCTCCTTTTTTTAATGCACTAACACCTTTTGGAGTTCCTGTCCATATTAAATCACCAGGAGAAAGTCCGTACCATTCTTTGAGAACTGCTAGTATATCATTGACTGAATGTATCATTAATTTGGTTGATGCAGATTGTTTTAATTCACCATTAACACTCAAATTTATTTTAACCGGTCTATCATCCCAAGAAGTCCAAGTTCCAAGTATTGCAGAATTTCGAAAACCTTTACCTTCTAACCATGGCCATCCTTTTTCTTTCGCTAATGATTGTCTTGTCCTATTTGTTAGATCATTGCCTATACACATCTGTGAAGGTTGTAAATCATCTCCTAATCTTATTACCAATTCAACTTCATGGTCTACATGTTCTTCTGGATAAGGTAAATAAATTATATTATTACCTTCATTGTCAGATTCTAAATGAGATGTTTCTGGCATTAAGAAAAAACGAGGATATGATGTTACCTCTCCTTTTATTTCTTTAGCATGTTCAGTGTAGTTCCTGAAAACCGCCCAACCTACGCCCATGACTTAGCCAACAAACAGTGCATCATTATACCATCGATGAATAATATACTCCGAGGGATTGAAGAATCATCAATACCTGAACTATCTAATGAGTGATGGGGCGTATGGTATTCTAGGAGTCTCTTCCGATGCTACTGATGCTCAAATAAAAAGAAATTATAGACGTTTGGCTCGTCAATATCATCCAGATAGGAATCCTAATGATCAAGCTGCTGAAGAACGATTTAAATCAATCCAGACAGCTTATGAACAAATAGGAACTACAGAAGCAAGAGCGGAATATGACCAAAGAATAAGAATGAAAGAAATGTTTCAAGGAGGAAGTGGTAGTACATTTACTGGTGGATTTGACTTTGGAGATATATTTTCTCAGTTTAGAAACCAGAGGCGAGATAATATGCCAAATCAAGGCCAGGACCTATACAGTCAGGAAGAAAATATCAAAGGATCAGATATAGAATCTGGACTGGATATTACCTTAAAACAGGCTATTGATGGCGCCAATGTTAGATTTAGTCATCGTAGATTTAAGATATGTGAAAAATGTAATGGGAGTAGTTTTGGAACCTCTAAGGGTTGTTCAACATGTGGAGGAAAAGGTGTAAAAACAAAAAGAAGTACGATTACAATCAAAGTTCCATCTAATGCTAAACATGGTCAATTATTGAGGCTTAAAAAAATGGGGCATGAACACCCACAGGGCACTCCTGGTGACTTATTGATTTCCTTAAGATTGGATGCAGAAGAAGGAAGGAGATGGGAAGGAGGTCGTTTAATTCAAGAAGTTCCCGTTACAATAACTACACTTTTATTGGGAGGAAATGTGAAAATTCGTACTCCTTTGGGTAAAAGAGTGCAGATAGAGATTTCTCCGGGCACAAAAATAGGAGATAGGCGTAGATTAAATGGGCATGGACATGCTGGCGGATTGTTAGATATTGAATTTATTCTATCTGAAATTGAAAATATAACCCCTGAACAACAAAAGGCGTTAGAAGCATTGAGGAAAACTGGACTTTAAACTCAAAACAACTACTAATAAGTAAAAAATCTGTGGCTATAATTATGGAGAATTTTACAAAAGTTATTGATTTTATTTTCCCAAAGAGAAAAGCCATACATATTTTGGTAATATTAATCTCTGGTTTCATGTTGCCTGGCTTTTTTGCTACATTGACCCCAATTGATATTGAATCATATAATTTAGATTCTCCAGAATTAGAGGCTTCAGAAGTTATGAGAGAAGAATTTTCGGGAGCAGGAAATATCTGGGGTTTTGGGATATTTGTTAGAGACTCTCAGTATTGGAACGATACTGGCAGCGAAGTTAACCAAGTTTCATCTTTTAATGGAGAAGGAAAAGGATTAAATTACCCGTTAGGAGGAATCTTAAATTTAACAATATTAAGAGAAATAGACCAAAAGAGAAGCTTACTAATGGAACATGAGGTATCAAAGTTTTATCTTCCATTGGCCTCAGAAATATCTGGTAAGCCGATTGAAGGTGTTTTTGATTTAGCAAGTGAGTTTAGAGTGTTCATGGCAGATGAATCTCTGCTAACTAAACCAAGATTTGATCCTGATGAATTTGTGCTCCTTCCGGCACCTACAAATTGGAATGACTGTGGAGAACTAGAATGTCTTTCTTTTGATGATGAAAATGTTACTCAAGAACATATAGATTTGGCTGCTCATAGAATGGCAAATAACAGTAAAGGATCTTTTCTTAGATTCTTATCCATTGACCGTGCTTTCTTACCAGACAATAGTAGTAGACTAATAGGCCCGATAAATGGTGAATTACAGGAAGATGGGACGATAATTGCTGCCTCTTGGGGCAAGGGAAGATGGAGTGCTTCATCTGCATGGATGATACTAAATATGAATAGAGACCAAATGCAACAAGAAGGTTGGACGTTTTCTTGGTTAAATGCTAGTTCAGAATTTGGTTACAAAATAGAGGGTGTGGAATTAACTACAGACCCCATCGAATATACAAACGCTGAGTGTAAAAGTAAATCTGAAAATGGATCTGACTTATGTTCGATAGAATGGTTATATCTCTCATTAGAAGAAGATTTACGTGAAACAGACAAAATGGTAGTTAGTATTTTACTTGGTGAAGGTCCAAATGTTGAAGTTAATAGAGAATTATTATCCAGTGCTTATTTAATAATAATGATGGTTTTAATAGTTGTTTTCTTACTATGGTTTAATCTCAGAAGAATAAGTGATGTAATTATAGTTGGGATTGGACTTATTCTTGCTCTTCTATGGATGCAAGGATTAATCGGTTGGAGTATGATATTAGGCGAAAAAACAGGATTTGAAATAATATTTAGATCTCAATTTTCAAATCTTCTTCCGATATTAATATTGGCTCTTGGGATAGATGATAGTTTACATGCACTTCATCGATACAAGGAAGAAAGACGGAATGGTAGAGATTTGGAAAAATCAGCTGAGATATCAATTAAAAGGGTTGGGAAGGCGATCCTATTAACTTCAATGACTACTATAGTAGCATTTATGGCTAATCTAACTTCTGGAATAGCTGCATTGAGATCTTTTGGTATTGAAGCAGGATTTGGAGTAGGTGCAGCTTTCATTTTAACTGGATTATGGGTTCCTTTAGTCAGATTGGATGTTGATTTATTCCTTCAGAGTAAAAATAAACTGAAAGATGAAAAAAGCGATACCCTGCACATGATACCAAAAGAGTGGTTAAGTAATACTACAGTAAAATCATCCGAGTATGCACCTTTTGTTGCTTTAGTAATAATTATCATTACAGCATTGGCTACACCAATGGCTCTAAACTTAGAAGGTGATTTTCAGATTGATGATTTTCTCGATGATGAATCTGATTTTGCTATTGGCGTTAATTTAGTAAATGAAAGATTCAGAGATGGGGAGCCTGGATATATTCTGGTTGAAGGAGATATAGCTAATCCTTTGGTATTATCAGCAATAGGACAAATGAGAGATAATATGAATAGTCATGGTGAAAATGATCCAAATCAGATTTCAAGAACTCCAACTGGTGAAGTTGAGTTGATTGCATTAGACCAGATTGTTAGTTTCATTCAAGCCGCTATGTTTGCTAATTTAGTGCCCTTTGAAGAGTCTGGTTGGGACAAAGATCTAGAAGATGGGGGCGTTGGTTGCCAAACTACAAATATCTCCCATCCAATAAGAGGTTTTATCAATATTCCAGTAACTGAAGATCGGAATTGTTTGAATTTTATTTATGGTTTTATTTTAACAAAGGGAGTTCCGGCCGCTGGTGGTTATCCTGCCTTACCGGTAACAATAATCTCTGAATATATCCATACCGATAGTAAGCTAGATATTGAAAAACCCTGGCTTACCACTTCTGGAGAAATGCCAAAATATACTAAAATGAGTATGCGTTTTGGGCTATCAAATCCTGAACAGTTTGCATTAATAGAACCTGCATTAAAACAATTGCAAAATGATATGATGCCTTTTCAAAATTTATCAGCAAGTCCGATCAGTAAGAGAACATCTATTGAAAGGGGTTTCAATGATGAAGAATATCCAATAACATGGGCCATTCAAACTGGAGATCCTGTGATTAGATTTGTTGCTGCTGACTCAATGCAAGATGAAATGCAAGAAACATTGTTACTAGGTCTCGTATTTTGTATGTTCACTCTGTGGTGGGGTTTTAGGAATAATTTTTCATTAAAAAATAGTATTGAAATAATTAAAAATGATTTAACTAATTTTATGTTAAAATCTTGTTCTTCAGCATTTTTAGTTGGTTTTGTAATCTACATCCTAGTTGGAATAAAGGAGGCATTTTTGATAGGATTATTAACTATAATTTTATCTATTT
The DNA here is from genome assembly GCA_002731195.1 of Methanobacteriota archaeon. Taxonomy (GTDB): domain Archaea; phylum Thermoplasmatota; class Poseidoniia; order Poseidoniales; family Thalassarchaeaceae; genus MGIIb-O3. The sequence continues at coordinate 10,718 of PCAI01000002.1, forward strand.
CTTGGGGTTTTGTCGCTTTCGGAATAGCGATTATGACAACTGCTCCAATATTTTTAGTAATTATTTGGCTTTATGCAATGATTGAAGTTGCAGGATATGGATTGAATATGGTAACAGTATCTATTGCTGCCATATCACTTGGTGTTGGTATAGATTATGTAATTCATATAATTGAAAGGTACAAGGAAGAAAGGGAAAAGGGACTAGAAGCCCAAAGGGCATTGGAAGTAGTAGGAAGTGCGTCAGGTCTTGCGTTGTTTGGTTCTGCAGCCTCAGATATTGCAGGATTTGCAGTCATAAATCAATCAGAAATGGGTTTTTTCTCCACATTCGGACTATTCTGTTCAATAATGATAGGATTATCACTTATTGCTAGCATGATAATTACGCCTGCAGTACTGGGATTATTTTATCATAAAATAGAAAAATTAAAAATCTAATTTAGAACTATTGGAGCAGCAGCAATCACATCTTCATTGCATTTATCAGTATATTTATCGAAGTTTTCTATGAACATCTTTGAGAGTAAATTTGCTACATTATCAAATTTTTTCTTATCGTCCCATGTTTCTCTGGGTTGTAAAATTGAGCTTGGCACCCCTGCACAACGAGTTGGAACTGAAAAACCAAATCTTTGATTTATTATAAAATCCGCTTCATCTATTTCATCATTTAATGCTGCATTCAACAAAGTTCTTGTCCATTTAATTTTTATTCTACTACTTTCACCATATCCGCCAGCAACCCAACCAGTATTTATGAGCCAACATTTTGCATTATGAGTTTTAATTTTCTTCGAAAGAAGATCCGCATAAACACTTGGGTGTCTTGGCATAAATGGCTCACCGAAACAAGTAGAAAATGTTGCTTGTGGTTCTTTTATTCCCATCTCAGTCCCCGCTACTTTAGCAGTATAACCTGAAATAAAATGGTAAGCAGCTTGTTCAGGAGTTAATTTGGATAAAGGAGGTAGAATTCCAAAAGCGTCGCAAGTCAAAAAAACTACATTTTTTGGATGTCCTGCCATTGAGTTTTGTGTACGATTTTGGATATATTCAATGGGATATGATCCTCTGGTATTTTGAGTCAATGTTTTGTTTTTAAAATCAGGAGTTTTGTCCGCATTTAGAACTACATTTTCTAAAATTGAACCAGGCATTTTTGTGGTTGCATATATTGCAGGTTCGTCTTCTTCTTTTAGGTCGATTAATTTAGCATAGCAACCGCCTTCGAAATTAAAAATCCCATCATTAGACCAACCATGTTCATCATCCCCAACTAATGCTCTATTAGGATCTGCAGAAAGTGTAGTTTTTCCTGTACCTGATAAGCCAAAGAAGAGTGCTGAGTCTTTTCCTGTATTTGCAGAGCAGTGCATTGGAAGTAATCCATCTATAGGTAAGATGTGATTCATAATTGTAAATATTGCCTTTTTGATTTCGCCAGCATATTGTGTGCCTCCGATAATTACTAAACCTCTATCTAGAGCTAGGATTACAAAGACTTCTGAATTTATGCCATCTTGTTTTGGGACAGCCTTAAGCTCCGGAGCATGGAGTATGGTATATTTTGGAACGTGTTGAGATATTTCTTCAGTTGTTGGACGAATGAACATGTTATGCATGAAAGCAGCATGCCATGCTTTTTCAGTAACTAATCTAACTGGCATTCTATAATTTAAATCCGCACCACAGAATGCATCCTTGACAAACAAATTTTCAACACTATTCAGGTGCTCTTGGATTTTATCTAATAGAATTTCAAATGTATATGGTGTTGTGGAACGATTAACATCTCCCCACCAAACATCATCTGCTAGTCCTGATTCTTTTACAATAAAACGATCATTTGGTGATCGTCCAGTTCTATCTCCAGTTGTTGCCAATAGTACTCCATCAGAAGTGAGAGTTGCTTCGTCTAATTCAATAGATTTTTGATATAGATATTCCCATCCATTATTCAAATGCAATTGGCCCTTTGGATTTAATCCATGAGTAGAAATTGGAGTGAATAATTCATCAGAGGTCTCTGACATTTCTGAACCTCTACGTACTTCAGGACAGGCTCTTTGGTTTCAAGTGTTACGGAACTGATATTGTTTTGAATCAAAAAGAATAGTGTTTAGTAATTTACAAGGGTTTTGTTTATGCCGGTTGTACCATCCTCAATAATCAATGGATGAGGAGGAACGGGAAGACCGAATCATCCGAGAACGAAAATTCAAAATGGATTTTGATGTTCAACTTGAAGGCATAAACATTGAAGATAATACATTAGAAAATACAGAAATCATAAAACAGGAAAAAGACGAAGCGTTAGGAGATTTTTTTGATCCCTTTGAAGATACAAATGATAGTTCTCCAGGGATAATTCAGAAAGATGGTAAAATAAAAAATGCACCTGAAAGAGATATAGTTACTGAAATATCGATTGAAGGAGAAAGGAGTGTGAATTGGTCTATAATGGTTGCAATGATTTTCATTTACAGTATTATTAGCATTCAAATAGGAAACACATTTGATCCACTTTTGGCAACAATAATCTTAATTTTTTTAGCAGGTTTTGGGTTTACTCTTGGTGAAGTGTGGATACCTAAAGAAAAAATGAAAATGCTTGGAATAACTTGGGTAATTATTTCAATGAAAGTATTATATGGACTTGCTATTGAGTTTAGAAATTGGAATTTCATTAGTGTTGAGGGTTTAGTCTTATTATTGATTTTCTTGGTTTTCATAAATTTATATTTTGCATACAGGCATAATCATGATGCTATAGCTGCGCAGTCTACTTTGGTTCTATTGTCCATTGGTTCTACCACTGGATCAGTACTTGGAGAAGAAGGTGTGGCGGGTATGATTTTTATCTCAACAATCATGATACATAGTTTAGCAATACACAGGAAATCAGGAAATTTAGCTTCCCTTGGGATTGCGGCATCTAATTTATGGGTTGGAATGCATGCAATTACGAGTGGTTTTCAAATTGGTGAATTAGTTATTCTTCAACTTGAGTCGCCTCTACTATTATTCTTACTTTTGATGTCAATAACCGGCCTTAATGCTTCAATGGCTGCTAAATTTGCAAGAGAAGAAAATTGGTTTTCAAATGCTTTCAAAATTAGTGGATTAGGGAAACCAGGGCTATGGGGAGTTTCGATTTCTCTTGGGATGGTAGGTGCATTTCTTTCCATCGCAGCAAATAGACAAGACCTAGGATATGCACTTGGAATGGTTACCTTTCTTTGTACTGCTTTTGGAGGATCTTATCTAAGAGTTAGAGGNGTAGAAACTAACAGAATAATAAAACCAATAATTCTATTCTTACCTTTTTTAGCCATNATATTATTATTAGGAAGTCAAATTACNAATAATTTATTATTNGATGAATATGATATTTTTACAATATTTGGTTCCATATTAACNGGATATATACTACTTAGAGATCAAAATAGTGTAAGTGACAGAGTTTTATGGATTGGTTCGGTATTNGTTTTGATTATACTAGTATCACTTGTACCCACAAAAGGTGATGGCGGGTCATTATTACTCATTCTTCTTTCTTTATTGCATATAGGAACTGCAGCATTGGCATTAAAGAGGGACTCGCCTGCACTTGCAGGAGTAACTGTACTATCACCTTGGGTCTGGATGATACTAGAGAAAATTACCGAAGAAACTATGAATACATTATTTATAGTAAAAAACTCATCAAATTGGAATAATTCTTTAGAATTAGAAGTATATGCTTTGGCTTCTTATTTATCAATTTCATTAATTCTTATGGCAATAGTGAATATTAAATTAGGAAAAAACAATGTTAATTTGGCATCAAAATTTCTAGGTTTAACCGAAATTTCGGCAACTATCAGAGATTCAGAAATACTTCAACTGTGGAGCATCGGGCTATGGTTACCAATGATTTCAATAATTATAATCTGTCAACTAGGTGGTTTTAATTCATTAACATTATTATTTGTTTTAACATTACTAATCATGATACATATTATTTCTGAAATATTGAATCATAGGATTGGGGAAATAAACAATTTACTAATCATAATTGCTATATCAATTGGAATTCTGCAATGGGAGCATGGATTAGATGAGTTTTTCATAATTATAATGCTTATTTCTGTTTTACCAGCCCTATATAGAGATGTAAATGACCATATACACACTGGAATGTCATTAATGAGTATACCACTATTAATTTTTATATTCAGAAGGAATGTCAGTAATGGCCTAATCAGTAATGGCCATTTACCAAATTTAGAAATATCTTGGATTGCGCTAATTTGTACTACGATACTAATCGTCTTATATCTGAGAAAGGCCGAAACAATTGAAAAAATCCTTAAATCTACTTTAGCAGCATTATTTTTAATCATAAGTGTTATTGGATTGACATGGCAAACAGATCCGGTTTTTCCGAAATATCTTTCCATAATATTATTCGTTTTCATGTCAATATGGTTAGTCGCTAGAGGGGAATTAAAAGCTGAATTGAAAACTATTAATTTAAAACAACAGAGAATAGAGTTAGCAAATATCCAGAGAACAAAAAACACAAAAGATATTGGCAGTAAAAATGATAAAATAATCAAACAATATGATCCACTTGTTGCATCATTAAAGGAGCGAAGAAAGATTAACAGAGAAATGAAGGAGGCTGAAAACCTAGAACAATTGTATATTTCAGATGTAAATCATCGGCCGATAATTATTATGACAATGTTAAGTATTGTTTTTATATTTGCTAGTATTAATGCACTAATCTCAGGTCCAAATGCATTAATTCTGCTAATGGTAGGATTATTTGCCAGCATACTTGTTGCTATTGCAAAATATAGAACTAAGTCGCTGAAAATTAATTTACTACATATTTTAGGCATAGAAATTCCAATTGCAATGGCAATCTGTGGAGTGGTCATAGTACACAATATATCCCATATTGGCCCACTTAGTAGTAATACTGAAATGTTTGATTTGGCTATTTTAGCGGTCATTATAATGGAATTAGTGATTATTTCAGTATTATATCAAGATAATCTAATTGATAGAATACCTGTGGCCATTGATTGGTTTCTAATTCCTCTGCTTATTAACAGAATTGTTGGCACACTTATGAATGAATCTTTACCGTTTCCATTCACAGTTAATCCTTTCAATGAAACAATGAATAAAGACAGTTTCTTACAATGGGAATTTGCTTGGATTTTATTGGAGTTTTTACTAATAATGGCACTAATTTGTGATTTTTGGATAGTTAATAAGAGAAATGTAAGATATAAAGAAAATGATATTAAAAGTAATAGGGGTGTGAGGAATTTAGCAATTGTAATGATCTCTTTTGGGCCTGCTGGGATATTAGCTGCAATTAGCACGATAAGGCAAGGATTTGTATCTAAACAAACAACCACAACTGGAATGGGAATTTTAAGTATTATATTAGCAATGTATGCATTTGGAGCATGGTCCAATATTATTTTACAGAATGTTCCTTATTTGACATTAATACTAGGAACTATACTCCTCATTGCATTGTCTATGACAAGTAAATTTAGAAAAGAAAGGTGGAGTATGGTCTTAACTATTGATTCACATATTCTAATAATAGGTGGTTTAATTACAACTGGATATTTTACTGAGATATATTTTACTGTGTTAATGGTTCTAGTTTCAACGATTACATGGATAATCGGAATAATCCAATTGAGGAAAATTTTTAGAATATGGGGGTTGATTGATCTTATCTTAGCAATGCTATTTAGTCTAATATTTGTGAAAGAAATATTTGATCAAATCAATATTCTTATTGCATTAACTCTTATTGCAATTGAGTTGGGAATTATTGGTTGGTTAGGGATTTCAAATGAAAAAGAATTGATTAAAGATTAGTAAATTTTCATTTTTTAACCCTTTAAATGCTAACCTTGATGTTTGATGGCCCTTACAACGTAATGTGACAAGGTCTTGGATATCAGATACTCCTGATGAAATTGAGCATCCACCTATCCCCCTTGGACTAAATAAAATGGCAATTCCAAGGGCTACTTTAGTACTATCTAGTTTAACCTTAGTAGTGATTATTATATCTTCAGCTTGGCTTGGCATATCTGCTAAAAATTTCTTGGAAGATTTAGATCCATTTGAATCCACCAACTCGGAAGTCTTGGAATCAGATGGGCGATGGTTATGGGAAATTGATTTACTATTCGATACATGCTCATCTAGAGAAGATAATTGGGAGTGGCCAGAAGGAAATCTAGCGGAGCAGGATGATTTATTCCTCTATCCGGGAGAATTAAGATGTGATTGGGAACATCAAGGAGAAGGAGACCATGCTAGTGTTGCGATATACAATAGAGGTAATGAGACGTTGGATTTGCTTCTTACAATGGATGTAAATAATGTTATATTTGTATCTACTGGAGAAAATAGTGTAATCGTAAATGGCTTAGAAGGTAAAGAAAGTTTAATCATAGAAATTGAATTACTAGATAGTGTGTCTGAGCAAGAAATTAGCATAGACGTAAAACATGTCGCTGTACCTAATTCAGAAGTAAGATTAGATATCAACATATTCGCAGGTGTAGAGCAAAGAGATGTTCACATAAGTGATGGAGATACAGTAGAAGTACAATATACTGTTTGGAATGCAGATACTGATGAAGAACTTGATTCAGGGACTTGGGCAGAAAACTCGGGAGATCCATGGGGGTCGATTTATGGTTTTGGATGGTCTTTGATTGGTCTGGATATTGACAATGATCGTGGGGCTTTGATGCCGGGTTTGGATACTGGTACTTCGCATATCACCTTACTTCCACCTCCAATTGCGTATGGAAATAATGAAGGGCATGAGTTGGAAAATGTATGGCTTCGATTTGAATTAAAATTGGATAGAGCGCCCGTTTCTTAAGTATGGGCACGAAAGAAACTTGACTGAGTCCATGTACGGTGGACTGTGTCTGAACATACACATGTGGACTTGTTGCCTTCTGAAAAGATTGTAAAAGAAGCTGGAGAGATTGTAAAATCAAGGTCCAATAAAAAAGGTGAGCCGAGTTTTTTTATGAATGATGATATGAGAAAACTATCTACACCTTGGAATATTTCTCAGATTAGATCAAGTCAAATTAATCCAAACGATTTACCAGCAGGAGTGATATTGGATGCAGCAGCTGGATCTGGTGTACAATTAATTGCATTAACAAAAGGACTTAGGAGGCCTGCTTTAGGTGTTGAAATAGAAAAAGAAGTAGCAATATTATGTGCTGCTAATATGCATATTGCTTCTGATAAAAATGACTTACAGAGAACGATGGATAGAGTACTTATCGGTGATGGTACAAGAGCAGGGGAAGTAATGAGTGCTTTTTGGAAAAGTTTACGAGATGCGGGTACAAGAGCTCATCCTCCAATAGCAATGTTACATTTGGATCCAGCAAGACCCAGGGATGCTCAAAAACACCATATCGAAGAGATGCGTCCGCCCCTCAAAGAATTGTTAAATTCTTGGAATGAATATTTACAAATTGGCCCAAGAGGCCCTGCAGTTTTATTGGATTTATCACCTAGATTAGATAGTCAACAGAGAAATATGGTTAATTCTTTACTAGAAACTACTTTTCCAGGAGTTCCTAGAACCTGGGAATGGTTGAGTCAGGGAGGAGGTCGGGTTGATCGTTTATCAGTATGGGTTGGTTCTATTTCTTCAAAAAATAGTCATAGATGTATTAGAGTTGGGAGAAAAAATATAATGGCCAAAATTGAAGGGCGTCCAGAAGTATCTAAAATGGTTAAATTAAATTCTCCTCCTCCTTTTGAATCATGGATGTCGATAATTGATGCTTCTTTAATAGAAAGTGGACTACAAGAATCTTGGTTAAAAAAAGTGATTGCCCCGGGTTGTGGATATTCTTGGCTAAGATTAGAAGGTAGGCGTCCTCTTCTGATACATACAGAACCTTTAGTAGATATTGATGAGGTTTCAGAATTTGTAGTATGTAGTGGCAAAGTTGTTCAACACAGATTAACTCCTCCAGAACTGAGAACAATAAGTCAAGTAGCAAATGCTGCGGTCAGACATGGAATAAACAAAGTTACACTAAGATGCAATATTGATCCTGAGATGCATCCAAAAATACAACGTAAATTAGATTCTGAATTGAAAGGAAATGATGGTTCAAAGGCTTTTATGATAGACTTAGAGTTGGATAGAGGGGATACTAAGCATTTACTTTATGTTGTATGTAAGGAAGAAAAATAAGTTAAAATAATTATTGTTAACCATCCGTGCCTTTCAAATAAGGATGGTAAGTCGCGAGGATGCCCATAGGGCCACTGGAAACAGTGAACACGGGGGAACCGGAATGGCTAAGATTGATGAATCCAAATTAGGAGACGATTTCTCCTATATATTTAGAATAGCAGAAAGTGACATAGATGGTCTTAGTCCCATATCTATTGGATTGACTTCAATTAAGGGCATTGGCCTTAGAACATCGCAACAAATATGCAGATTATCTGGCATAGATANNAAAAAGTTAGGAGGTTTACTAACTGNTGAAGAAAAAGATTCCTTAAGGGCAACTATCGATGATTATGCAACTATTTCACCATGGTGGTTAATGAATCGACAAAGAGATTTAGAAAGTAATGAAGATGCACACCTAGTCTCTCTTGAAGTTAAACTAACTCGTGATGATGATATTGCTAGACTTGCTGGAATGAAAACCTACAGAGGCATGCGTCACAGAAGTGGACACAAAGTTCGTGGTCAAAGACTTAGGGCTAATGGCAGATCTGGTGCTACACTCGGAGTTCAAAAGAAAAAGTAAGAAGGTGATGATATATGGGTGATCCAAAATTTTCTAGATCTAAGACACAAACGCCAACTCATCCTTGGAGACAAGCAAGAATTGATGAAGAACATGCGCTTAAAGAGAAATACGGGCTAAAGAAAACTGGTGGTATGAAAGAGATTTGGAAAGAAAGAACTGCGTTGCGAAGATATAGGAATCAGGCCATGAAATTAATAGGTAGAGTAGATACTTCTGAAGGCCATTTTGCAAAGGAAAAGGAGCAATTGATATCTTCCTTGACAAGGAAAGGTTTGCTTCCTGAAGGTGCAAGTGTTGGCGATGTATTACAAATTGATATCGACCAGATGCTTTCAAGAAGATTACAATCTGTAGTCTATAGACGTGGTTTAGCACCAACGATGAGGTCATCTAGACAATTAATAATGCATGGACATATTTCTATTGGTATGCAGAAAATGACTGTTCCTGGTTATCATATACTTAAAGAGGAAGAGGAATTGTTGCAATACAATTTAAATTCGCCTTTTATAGATGAAAATTCTACATTTCGTCAGGAATTAGAAAGATTTAGGGTTGTAGATGAAGATGATAGAGAAGACGAAGATGAAGTAGAAGTAAGAGAAGCTACTGAAGAATTCGTAGAGAAAATCAAGGCTGATTCAGAAAATGCTCCAACAGTTGAAGATACCATTCCGAAGGAGGATAAAGAATGAGTCACAAAGCCATCCTACACATATACAGTACATTCAATAATGTATTAATTACTGCTACCGATTTAACAGGATGTGAAACTATTTGTAAAGTATCTGGAGGAATGGTTACTAAAGGAGGTAGTGATTCTGGCGGGCAATTTGCTGCAACAAGAGCTGCAGAAAGAATTGCTGAAATGTTAGCAGAAAAAGATTTTAATCAAGTAATTGTAAAGTATAGAGGTGCAGGCGGCAATAGATCAAATAATGCTCCTGGCGCTACAGCAGCAATTAGGGCCTTAACGAGAGCTGGTGTGCAAATAACACGTATTGAAGATGTTACGCCAATTCCAACAGATGGCACAAAAAGTAAGGGCGGAAGACGTGGAAGGAGAGTATGAGGTGATAATATGGTTAAAGTGAAAATTATCAGTGAAGAAGGAAACGATATAAAAATTCTATTTACGGGGGCAGATAGGGCCTTATTGAGTGCAATTAGGAGAACATTGATGGTAGATACTCCTAAAATGGCGATTGACACTGTAAGATTTGAATTAGGACTCGTAGAACAAGAAGGAGAGACTTGGGAAAGTACTGGTCCGCTTCCTGATGAAACTATTGCTCAAAGACTAGCAATGATACCAATAGTTACTCGCCATGATGATTTTTATTTCCAAAATGAATGCCCTTCATGTAAAGAACTAGTAGAAGACCAAAGAGGTTGCCCTCAGTGTTCGGTAATCTATGCATGTAAAGTATTTGGAACAGAAGAAGGAAAAATGATATATGCTGGAGATATGAAGCCAATGGGTGATGATTCTCTAAGTATAATCGATGAATTCAAGGAAATTCCGATTACTAAATTATTCAAAGGCCAAATGATTGAGTTCTTTGCCACCGCAATAATGGGTAGAGGTCGAGAACATGTAAAGTGGTCTCCGGTATGTGGTGTTTCTTTTACATCGAGAAAAATAGGAGTGATAAAAAATAAATCTAAATCAAAAATCTTATGGGATTTAAATTTAAAAATTACAGAAAAGGATTTCAAAGGTGGTAAATTAGAAGACATAGAAAAGGTTGCAATTCTTGAAAGAGAATTAAACCATGTTGGAGAAGGT
>PCAI01000015.1 GCA_002731195.1 Methanobacteriota archaeon
CTCGGATTTTACTAATTATAGGTGTATGGGGATTAACTCTAAATGTAGTCAACTTGACAATTGGTGCCTACTCTGGAAAAAAGGCTTTGTGGGCTGGTTTCTTCTTTTCAGGCACTTCGAATACTAACTCCACAGAATTGGTCCTTGGCGACTTAGTATTCTTATTGACATCGTTATCTTTTTGTTTACTGGGGTGCATTGGCATGCGTAATTCTGTGAGTAAAGAAAATACATTATTGGCAACACTATCATCCGACCTTTCATCCTTCGGAGATAACTTACTTTCAAAAGACAAAGACTTCCTATCTTCGTTAGGGTCCTGGATAATTCTTCTAGGGCCAATTTTCTATATAACTTGGAGTGTTTTTTTTGAAACTTGGCTAGATCCTGGAATTTATTCAGTTACTATAACTTTAGTCTCTATTGGATATGGAATTTCAATATTCACTGATTCCGAATGATGAATTTATAAAGAAACAAAACTGGATAATATATCCTTGCATCTTAATTTACTTTCTTCTTCGGTTATTCTGACTACAATTCCTCTACCAGGCTGCCCATAAACTACTATCGACCCCAAAGGAGCAAATAGATGTATTAACAGAGGGGCTAAATCTTCTTCTCCCTCTACGTCTATTATACTAGTAGATTTATCAATCAACCATTTTTCAAGTGATATTTTACATGCTTCAAATAAAGATTTAGACAGACTTCCTGCAGGATTCACGCATTTGAATAAATTATCATATTTGTCAATTTCAATATTATCTGCATGCCTCCATATTTTTCTTTTTGTTTTACCATCTATGAATGATATATCTGCACATCTATTTAATTCCTGTAAAGATAAGGTTGTAACATCCCCGACAGTAATTAGTGGAACATCTTCATTTCCATATTTTTCTAACATAATCCTCATGGCATGAGCGTAATCTTCAGTTTTACCTTCTATTAATTCCCCAAATGGCTGTTTTAACATTTCTCCTGCGGATTCAGTCATCACCAGCCGTTCTGTACTTCCATCATTAAATACAGAATTAAAATACTGACTTATCCAAGATCTCCCTTCTCTATCTATTTCACCGTTCCTTATTCTGGTACTTGATATTGGCCGACCATCCCATGCATTCTGATGCTCTATTTCGATTATTTCTAAATTATCCAATTTTTGTTCTCGCCTCATTTTATTAATTTCTATGCACATATCTTTCGTTTCATCAGTACAGATAATCGCTGTAGCAGTAGGGTGTTTTGGAGCAGGGCCAAATCTATTTTCCAATACTCCAAAATTGATTTTATTTGATACATCCACATCTAAATTATCAATTATCTCATTTTTTCGATCTATAAATTTCATCGTTAATGGATTTTTTTTGAGGGCTATTTCATCAGAAACTATCCAAATTTCAATTTTATTACATTTTTCCAATGCACCGTATATTAATTTTTTGTGTCCGGCATGAAACCTATCAAAAGTCCCTCCAACAAGGCCTAAATCATACATTTTAATCACTACAGGTACTTCAAAATTATGTGCCCCGAGGTGTAACGGCTACCTTCACAGTTTTACTCTGGCGCCTGACCCACCCCGGGACGTCTGTCGGACTGTGTGGTAGTCCCTTGATTCATTCCTTTCAGTCCTCAGGGGACCTATCACAATCCGGCCACTTGTTTTGCTCCATAATTCATTCCTATTCGGTCATTATGGTCTTCGACAAGTGGTTTCCCAAACGTGGTACCATAAATCATCCTAGTCCTCCGGCGTGGTGGCTTCGTCATGATGGTGTTGCCGCTTGGGCATTTAATGCTCTGAGCCCTACTTCAAGAACATCTCGGTTATTATCGTACAATTATATTCTAATCCATAAAAGAAGAATAATCATATCCAGATAATTTCTTCATGATTCTTTCTGTAACTTCTATATTTCCATTTAATATTTCACTAGTGGCGAAATAAGGCCATTTTTCTACTGGTTGAGCTAACCAACCAACTAATTCATGTGTTCTTCCTGGTTGAGGGGATGAATCATTAATCGCATTATTTATGGAGTCATACAAGTCCATTATGGAGTCACTTACAGATGTATTAATTACTTTGGATAATTCACTGATAATTGTAAAATCACATCCTGGGTGCGACCTTGAAGACAATCCAGGGATAGCAATTTTCTCTCCCTTGGATCTCAATATTGTAGAACACCATGGAAAATCTTCCTTTAATAGCCATTTAAAACCATCTTCTGAACGAACTGCCCTGAGCAATATATTTTGAGATTCAATCGCCCACCAGTTTGAAGGCATTTTTTCTACTATCATTCTAATTTCATTCCCATTTAATTTTTTATTAGCCAATATCATGTCTAACATATCCGACCATATCTTAACTTCATTAATATCATCTAAATTTTTATTCTTATTTTTTACTCTATTCATCAGTTCATCTATTTTTTCCAGATTCTTATTATTCTTTGAATACAACCAATATACTCCTTTAATCGCATCCAGAGAATTATTCGGCGGATTTCTTAACCAAGCATCTATGGACCATTCTGACATGTCCAAATATGTATTTTTTGGTAACCAAGGAATATTGGATAAAAATTGTGCTGCAATCCATGAAACTCCTTTTGATGCTTTTCTTGAATCCATAATAGGTCTTGAACGTAGAAATATATCTGGATCTTCTCTTAATTTAATTTTCAGTTTTTCTGAAAATAGATTAAGAACAGATTCTGGAGCATCATTGGATACTTCAACAAGCTTTTCAATAGGTAAAAAATCAAGATTTAGTAATGCCAACCATTCGGAATCAATGCGCCCCCTCAATCTCTGCCACCTAGGCCATCTACCTTTGTCTGGAGATGCTATCCAGGCCGCTAATGGATACCTAGCTTCCATTTGATTTGCCCAACTCTCATCTCCAAATGGATATTGTGAAATTGATGACATTATCACTGACAAATATTCTTCATCAAATTCTTCACTTACAAAGCTATTTTCCTTTTCAAATCCAAGAATTGTCCAGGGACTTATATTTTTGTCAATTATTTCTTCTAATGAGCTACTTCTATACTCTTCTTCTATTAGTTTTAAGGGCAATACTTCTCCTCTTTTTGTCATAAACTCTAGCCAGGGCAAAGATCTTTTTTTATCGACCATTAACATATCAAAATTCTTGAAATATAATTTTTTTTCTTTCATTATCAATAGTCTTAATTTATCACATAAGGATAATTTTAACATCGCTTCATTTGAAATTTCTTCAGTTAAATCTATCACTAGTTCCAAATTATTGTCCATGGATATACTCCACTGTATAATTGACTCTACTGCATTTTTACCCAATCCACGGGTTTCTATTTCCTTTGAATATTCTTCATTATCAAACATTGCCTCACTCCAGTCCTTTCTAAATTTCCTCCATGTCGAATCTGAAGTTTTTATCCTCTTTTTTGTAGAAATCTTTTCTTTCAATGCAGATAATCTTCTCCTCCTTTCTTGATTGGATATTCTTGGATGGGCTATTTCAATCCAATAATCTAATGCTTCTAGTGGATAAATACTCTCAACAGAAACAACACCTCTTAAATCTCCAATTAATAATGCATTTCTTTTAGCGGTTCTTAGTAACATCGATTTGTATATGTTGTCCTTCAATATTGCTATCAATGGTTCTTTGGGTCTAATTATGGGAGAAAGTTGGTGACATGTCCCAAGTGCCCAAGATCCTCTGTGATAACTATTTTCTGGTAATGGCGATTCCGGCTTCACGTCAGGCTGACTAAACCATTCGCCTGTTGATATTGATACAATATTATCCTTGCGAATTAGTTTTCCTCTTGTAATTCCAATGATTTTATTATTCTTTGAGTATGACTCAATATTCTCTGGATCAAGTACGTCTGGCTCATTCATACTGATAGTTTTTTTCTCTAAATCAAACCACCTCAATTCTGAATGATTTAATTTAGCCCAGTTCCATGACACCCCCTCATTTCTCTTGGAATCTGGCAATTTATCTGGGACTAATATCAAAGACTCTTCAGGTTGGCGTAAAAATGCGAAAAGAACATCTATCCCTTCTCGATATAAGACACAACTTTTATTGTTTTCTTTAGGTATAGGAAAAGCCTCTTCAGCCTTATACCATTCATCCATTTGTAGTACTTTAACTCCCTCTTCTGTCAGCCTTATTTTCGCACCCCTGCTGCCCATTTCTAGATCACTAGATACTAATTTTTCATCTCTCATCCTTTTAATTTCAGCCGAAGCATGCGGCATTCTTAGTCCAACTGATTTTGCCAATTCGCTTACAGTTCCCTCTCTTTCAGATAACCTATTCATAAGTCTGAGTCTATACTTACTTCTTATCTTTTTAGGTGTAATTTCTGCACCCTCTTTTTCAGAATTTTTGAAATCAAACGACACTAATGTACTCCTCTAAATTAATCTAATCAGATTATATGTATAAAATTATCTTTAATAATTACATATAGTTACATATTTCTTGTGGAAAATATAGATACTCCTTCGTATATTGGTTCTAATACTGACATTTGTGATAATTAAGGAAACAATATGTAACCAAATATGGTATTAACATACATAACCATTATATTACCCCCCGCTCTCCTCTTAAACATGCTTCGTTTATGCGGAGTGTTAGAGTACTTGGTTGGTAGTTATGGACATTAATAATGTAAGAATATCGATCAAAAAATACTTGACGAATAAACCTAGAAATACTGCGGAAATATCATCATGGCTTAGTAAAAACAATGCTGTTTCAAATTATGATGTAGCAGATATTTTAGAATCGGACGATTCCATTGTTAGAATTGGAGTTGTTAGGAAAAGTGGGATGATTGATAAAAAACTTCCACTTTCGGAATGGGCAACAAAAGAATGGGTAAGGTATCACGAGAGATCAATAAAATAGAAAAGAGGTAATAAATATGAGAACTACAAGATTAAGGCAGAAAATAAAGAAATTTTTAGATTTAAAAGGTGAAGCAAATACTACAGAAATATTGGAACATGTAAATTCAACTATGAGGCATGGAACTACTCCACAACAACTTGGCAATGTTCTTTCAAAAGATAAAGACATATTGAAAATTTCAACCACTAAAAGAGGAGGCGCACTATCTGGAAGATATGAGATATGTGTTTGGCAACTCAGGCCCGGTACCCTAGATGGCGAAAATTAAGTTATTATTAGCTTATTATTCTAATTCCATTCCCCATTTGCCGTATCTTGCTTTATGATTCATCTCTGCTCTTTTAAGGAATGCAAGTTGACTAGATTCTGGAGTCCCGGTCGCCCATTGCTTTAATGCAGACGCTTGTAAGGCTCTACCATAAGAGTAAGATAATTCCCAGGGGTGCTTTTTATCCATTTTATTCATAATATCCAAATGGGCTGTTGCATCTTCATCACTCTGTCCGCCTGATAAAAATACTATTCCTGGTATCTCGGAAGGAACATTCTCGCTTAGACACCTAACTGTCATTTCAGCGACTTGATCTCTGCTGATTTTTTCTTTATTCATTTTCCCTGAGATTATCATATTTGGTTTTAGCAACGTTCCTGGTAAATGCACGCCATTTTTCTCACACTCTTCAAATGTCATTCGTAAAACCTTCGATGTCACTTCCATACATTTCTCGGCACTGTGTAGGCCATCCATCAAAACTTCAGGTTCTATTATGGGGACTAAACCTTGCTCTTGGCAAATTCTGGCATATTTTGCAAGAGACTGTGCATTTGCTCTTATACAGGAGTCTGTAGGGCTATCTTCGCCAATAGAAATTACTGCCCTCCATTTTGCAAATCTCGCACCTATTTCAAAATATTCTTTACATCTTATATCTAAATCGTCTAAACCTTCTGTTATCTTTTCGTCATCGCGACCTTCAAATTCTTTTGTTCCTGTGTCGACTTTAATGCCAGGATATACTCCTCTATTTATCATCGCGTCTGGGATATCAGTTCCATCATCCATCTTCTGTCTTATAGTTTCATCATATAATATAATTCCACTTATTGCCTTTTCATAATTATCGGATGCAAACAAATTAACTCTATATTTCCTTCGATTTTCCTCTGAAGGTTCTATGCCCACTGCTTCTAGGCGTTTTGACATAGTTCCATTGCTTTCATCTGCTGCCAATATTCCTTTCCCAGGTGCGACCAAATTATTCGCTATTTTTTCTAGATTTGTTATGTCCATGGTTATCTCTGACTACCCGAGAGCGATTAACAAAATGAATCCATCGTTTACCCATTCAAATTTTTCTTTCTGAAGTAATGAACTTCTGCTCTTTATTAATCACATCAATTACCTCAGAATGAACTTTTACTACGCCTTTATTTGACATATCTACTCCCTTAGTTCTACCACTACATACTCCTGTACCAATAAAAATAGAATCATCAGAGGAACATAATTCATCTCTCTCCCACAATCTTTCAATATCTCCATCTATCATTTTTTCGGCCCTTTCTCTATGTCCATCATTTTTGAAAATTAATCTCCCTTCAAATGGGGCATCTAATCCCCTTAGTGCGGTAGCAGTTATTACTCCCTCTGGGGCTGCTCCAATCCCCATTAACATATCCACACTGGATTTTGGATCGGCTGCATCCAATGCTGCAGAAATGTCTCCATCTCCAATTTTTATCACATTAACTTCATACTCGTTCAAATCTTTAATCAATTCTTTATGTCTCGGCCTATCCATGACTACTACTTTCAATTCATTTGTTTTTTTCCCTAATGCATCCGACGCGGCTTCGATATTGTAAGCTACTCCGGCATCTAAACTAATTTTCCCACTTAATTCTTTAGGCCCTGAAATTTTATCCATATAACAATCAGGTGCATGAAGTAAAGAGCCCCTTGGAGCCGCTGCCAATACGGCCATAGCATTAGGTAAATCTGAGGCTACATGATTTGTACATTCTAGTGGATCTACTGCGATATCTATCGATAGAGCATCTAAGTCNCCCTGCCTCGAACCTAATGCTTCTCCTATCCAAAGCATGGGNGCGTCATCACGTTCGCCTTCNCCTATGGCTACTCTGCCATCAAATGGGACATTATCAAATANATTTCTCATGGCTTCAACTGCTGCACCATCTGCAGCCTTACCATCTCCTAATCCTATCCATGCTGCTGCAGCTATTGCTGCCGATTCTGTTGCATCGAGAAAATATTTTTCTAAACTGTTTGTTGCCATGCACCTCGCAAAGCACATAGGAATTCAATTATGTGGTTAATATTTGTTTTTTTCCACTACTCTTATGCCAGTTATCTCGGTATCGGGATATTGCCCTTCGGAATCTTTCTCTATTGATTTTAACATGTCCAAGGCACATAATAAACCAGTACTAACTCCACACAAAGCCTCCATTTCTACTCCAGTATTCCAATTACAAATCACAGAAACGGTGCACCTTAATCCCTTTTCTTCTATTATCCAATCTACTTCCGAACCTTCGATAGGGATATTATGACAATGAGGAATCATTCTCGAGGTCTCTTTAACTGCCTGTATGGCTGCTATTGTGGAAGCCTCTAAAATATCTCCTTTTTTTGTTTTCCCTTCATTTATTTTATCTACACCTTCTCTACTTAATAGCAATAGGCCAGTGGCAACTGCCTTTCTTCTGACTTTAGGTTTATTGCTGATGTCTACTATTGCATCCATGATATCACTCCTGTATCGCGACTAGTATCTTACTATTTGACTAATTACACATTAAATAAAAAATAGACAAATCAAAATTAACCTAATCCCTGCTTCCAAAGCACACCATCTTCTCTTACTTCCTTTTTCCAAAGAGGTGCTTGCCTTTTTAACTCGTCAATAAGCCAACTACATGCGGCAAAACCTTCCTTCCTGTGAGGAGAAGCGACATGGATACTTACAATTGGTTCCATCGGTTTAACTGTTCCAACACGATGTGCTATTGCGACAGACTTAACTCCAAATTTTTCAATAGATTCTTCTGCAATCATTCTGAGTACTATTGGTAATCTTTCTTCCCATGAGTCAAACACTAATTTTTCTATTTTTATAGGTCCTTCTTTGCCTCTCACAATTCCCGTAAATGAAACCACACTTCCACAATCTTCTTTATCAATTAATTTAACTATTTTTTCCGGCTCTAATTGTTCAGACTCAACTGATACCGTCACTTTAGGCATATGTCTTGGATGCGGCCATACATCTTGAATACAACGGAAATATCCCAATGTTGAAATTAAGCACAATACTCGCAAATACATGTCTGACGAACCGGTACATATCTTGGGCGCCGGTTTATCTGGACTTTCTGCAGCTATAGTTCTCGCAAATGCTGGTAGAGAAGTACACGTTTATGATGTTAGAAAAGATAGTGGAGCACGTTTCGATGGGGACTTTCAAGGGATTGAAAATTGGACCTCTTCTCCGGACTTTTTTGATGAGATGCGAAGTTGGGGAATAGATCCAGATGCTTTCAAATCAGATTCGTTCAGTATCGTTGATTTGGCTCACCCTGACGATGTCATTACTCAACCTAAGACTGAAGGGATAGCATTCAGAGTTGTTGAAAGAGGTACTGATAGCCATTGTATTGACCAGGGGCTAAAAAAACTTGCATTAGAAGCAGGTGCCGTTATACACTACGAATCACGAAAAAACCCTGAAGAATGTAATATAATAGCTGCAGGACCAAAGGATTCTAGCGCTATTGCTTTTGGCGAGATATTTCATACAGATCATCCTAATCATGTTACTCTGCAACTCAATGATAAATTGGCTCCCGGCGCTTATTCTTATCTAATAATTATAGATGGAGTGGGACTAATTTGTACATGTCTCTGGCGCCAACAAAAGCGAAGCAGTCGTTATCTGAACGAGACTATTGCATGGTATGAGGAACATTATGAATTAAATAGAAAACCAATAAAGAGAGTAGGAGGCAAAGGAGATTTTTCACTACCAGATAAATATATCCATGAAGGGCGTTATTATGTTGGTGAGGCTGGTGGTTTACAGGATTTCATGTGGGGTTTTGGGATGAGATATGCAATAACAAGTGGCGTTTTAGCAGCTCAAAGTATGCTCGGTAAATGTAATTATGAAGTTGAAATCCGCAACCGTCTCGTACCTCTAGTCAAATCAAGTGCCATAAATCGTTTTTTACTTAATAGAGTTGGAGATAGAGGATTTAAATTAGCTGCTAGATATTGGATGTGGAATCAAAAACGTAAGGGCGACGGTTTGATTTTCATGCGCCGTCTTTACGCGCCAAGTATTTTTCGTAATTTATTGTGGCCTATTGCTAAATTAAGTATGTTAAGGCGGAAAAAACTGGCAGATGGCCGCTTTGTAAACAGGATGCCATTTAGAAAGGCATTAAAAAGAGACAATTGGGAACCAAGTACTAAAGCAATAGAAATAGGTAAACAATGGAATAAAGTTAGAAAATCAGGTGCAAACACATCTTTCACAGAATCAGACACTCAGATGTAGAATGCTAACTTCCGTTTGGTTGAAATAATCAATCATTATGCCACCAACATGTCTTCTTGGCCCGAACTCAAATCAATGCCTAATAATTTGGTAAACTATGGAGTAACTGATAATGGAATAGCAATAATTGAACTTATTTCAGATACAGATGGAAAACCACTTTCTGATGACCGAACATCTGTTAATACTTACACTCGTGAGATGTGGGAAGATATTGACCAAGCCATTCTTAATGCCCGTTTTGATGGAGATGTCTCGGTCATACTTTTAACAGGTCATGGAGAAAAATTCTTTTCGGCTGGTGCAAGTATAAACTACCTGAATACTTTATCTCCTAGATATAAATATTTTTTCTGTCTACATGCTAATGAAACTCTTTCCAGACTGGAGCAAACACCTAAATTAGTCATAGCCGCATTAAATGGACACACAGTAGGAGGAGGTTTAGAAATTGCTATGGCAGCAGATATTCGAATAGCCCATAAGGGCAATTTCCAAATTGGACTGCCAGAAGTATCTCTTGGAGTATTGGCGGGAACTGGAGGAACAGCTCGCCTAGCTCGCCTAGTTGGTAAGGCAAGGGCTATGGAAATAATGGTCACAGGGCGCAAATTTTCATTCGAAGAAGCAAGAGATATGGATCTTATTCATGACATATACGACAGTGTAGGTTTGGAAGACTTCAGAACAGATGTTCTTGATTATGCAGGACAATTTACCTTGCCGTTAGCTGCCGCTAAGGCAATAGGTAATATCAAGCGCAGTGTTCAAAGTGGCATTGAAATACCATTGGAATATCACTTAGCCTTGGAAAGGGAATTGCAATCGGATTTATTCCAATCTGAAGACGCGAAAGAAGGCATCGCATCATATGTGGAAAGAAGAACTCCTAGATTCAAAGGTAAGTGATTTTTTTTTATTATTCTCATGTCCTCATACATTTATTCATATAGTAATTATGTATCCGCTTTTTTATGGCAGATACAGAAATCGTAGAGAATTATACTCCAAACTTTGAAGCATGGGTCCAAGACTTCACTGAATGGCAAACAAGAATAGGTTTTGACCCTTCATGGTTAGGAGATTACAGATTTGATATTAAGTTTGATTGGGATACTGCGGGTGAAAAAATAGAATTTGGTGATTTCGAGGGAATGCCAAAGTGGGAAAGAAGGATGCAAATACCCCAACAAAATATTAGGGACGCTATAATTAGTATGATTAGTGTACAAGGAGATACAGAATTTGCTAGTGTCGAACAGCAAAATCATTTGCTTGCAACAGCGCCTACAGAGTATGACATGAAATCCGCTCTTCGAATAATGTGCGAAGAACAAAGGCATGGATGGCAAATGGCTTATGTGCTGTGTACATATTTTGGTGAACAAGGAGTAAGGGAGGCTGCAAAACTTCTCGAAAGAAATGCTCAGGATGGCACTAGGATCTTAGGGTCATTCAACGCTCCGATTGATCATTGGTTGGATTTTTTCTGTTTTACTCATTTCATTGATAGAGATGGAAAATATCAATTAAAAATGTTAAGCACATCTTCTTTCAAACCTCTGGCAGCATCCATGGGGCCGATGTTAAAAGAGGAATCATTCCATCTTGGAACGGGTGCAAATGGCCTAAGAAGAATAGTAAAACAAGGAGTGATACCTTGCGAATTATTACAAAAATACCTCAATAAATGGATTAGTACCGGACTAGATCTTTTTGGTACCGATGATTCAACCAGTGCTCAATGGGCATATGTATATGGCGTAAAAGGCAGGTATGATGAGAGAGAAAGTGATATCGAAGCAGATCGCGCACATCTGAATGAGGCAAGTAGAGAAATATATTTCCAAGAGTTAAGAGAAGAGATGAGGAGAATAAGTGCTGCTAGAAAAGAAGGAGAGCCGGACTTATTCATACCGTCCGATAAATTCAATCGAGGGATAGGAATGTATGCAGGTAAAAATTATACAATAACTGGTGAAAAATTTGATGGTTCTGATGCGGAATACCAAGATTACCTAGCAAGTGTGTTGCCAACCGATGAAGATGAAGAGACTTTAATCAATGATTATATGAAAAAAGATTGGATTCAGTATCGAGAATGGAAAGGGAAAAAATAAGAAGGAAGGTATTATTATGCAACATTTATCTCTTCTCGCTTTCGACAAAAAGAAATGTGAACCATTTTTCAATAGACTAACTGATTTATTTTATGAACACCATCATTCAGATTTGCAAAAACCTGACGAATATGAACGTCTACTATACATGGTAAGAAGGCCATATGATGACAGTATGTTGGATATGATAGATGATTGGATGGGCCTCGAAAGGAGGGAGTGGAAAGAAGAAACTACGCGTGAAGTTAAATTAGCACTATATGCAATCAAATATCCTGATACATTACTTATTGATAGTTTCACACAGAAGGCAAGATCTGACTTAACCCGTCTTTCTAGTTATCTCCACTTTACACATCACACATATGCTATTTGGGATGAAGATACAAGAAAAGGATTGTCTAAATTAGGAATTAATATACCTTCTACCAATGTAGCTGACCCATTTATTTATGGGGCATATGTGAGTGCAATAGAACTTTTGAAAGATATTGCACCTTTTACCTGTTTTTTGGAACATGACGTCCCTCGGCAAAGATTATTTCAGTCCGCACTAGCATCTTATGGGCGTGAGGGTTGAGTAAGTCTATGGACTTAAGCATACAACCAACCAATATGACAATCAAGTCCGTCGCAGTAATAGGTGCTGGTACAATGGGGGCAGGGATTGCCCAAATATGCGCACAAAGAGGATGGAAGACTAAAATTTTTGATACATCCCAAGAAAGTCTTCAGAATTCCCTTAGTGCTATTAATTTATTTTGGGAGAAAGGCGTTTCTCTTGGAAAAACTACTGAAGACCAAATAAGCACATGGTCTCAAAATTTAGAAACTCATACGGACATGGCCAAAGCGGTTTCAAGTACTGATATTGTGATTGAAGCGGTGCCGGAGATTCTGTCGCTAAAAAAATCAATATTTTCCAAATTAGATGATATACTTCCTAAAGAAACAATACTAGCCACTAACACTTCTAGTTTATCTATCTCAGAGATAGCAAATGCAACAAATAGGCCAGAAAGAGTGATTGGAATGCACTTCTTCAATCCTGTTCCGATAATGAAACTGATTGAAATAGTTAGGCATGATAGGTGTTCGGAAGAAACAATAAGTGCTGCGGAATCAATTGGTTTAGAACTAGGTAAAAGAACAATACTTGTAAATGATGTTCCAGGTTTTGCTACAAGTAGATTAGGAGTTGTTCTAGGTAATGAAGCGATAAAGATGTTAGCAGAAGGTGTTGCATCTGCGAGTGATATTGATACTGCAATGATGCTCGGTTACAAACACCCCATTGGTCCATTGGAATTGACAGATTTAGTTGGCCTGGATGTTAGGAGAGACATCCTCCACAATCTTGCAAATTCCTTTTCTGATGATTCATACTTGCCGCATCCTCTTCTGGAAAAACTAGTAGAAGATGGAAATCTCGGTATTAAAACAGGCAGAGGGATATATGACTGGTCTAATGGTACAAGAGAAGATCGAAACGATTTGTGAGGTATTTTTTTGACATTCGCTATAGAATTAATAGGTTTATTTGCAGGTTTTCTAGGCGTCATTGCATGGATCCCTCAAATCAAAGAGGTTTGGGTTGAAAAATCTCACGAGGGAATTTCACTACCTACTTTTTTCCTTGTAGCCGCTGCTCTTATTTTATGGTTATTTTATGGGATATTAATAATGTCATATTCTATAATAATAGCAAATATAGCGGCTCTAGTTTGCATATTATTGGTTATTTTTGGTGTTTTGAAGATACGCCATTCATAGTCCTATATTCATAACTCAGTTAATATTCTATGGAAATAATGCACCCCTTTTTCCATACTAGGAGAATATCTACCTCTATCATATGAAGAACTGCTTACTCCTATCTGTACTGCCTCCACTATTTCTTGATCCTCTTTCTCGACTTTATCCAAATCTCCTCCTGCACCATCTCCGATTAGGGCAGAGTTCCCAACATATCTTTGATAAATTATCTCAGTTTTATTGACCGATAGGGGCACTACTAAATTTACCGACAAGCCCCATGGATAGAAGTTAAGCATCAATCCAGGAAATATCCAAAAATAATAGGCTGCAATTTTTTTCCCATAATCTTTTGATTCTTCAGGTATGTCAAATGTATCTTCTTCACCCTTTGCAATTCCTATTTGTAGTACTCCATTTTCAAATATTTCTGTCTCATAGTCATCATAACTCAATACTTCATTTAATCCCGAATGGACATAAGGTATATGAAAACCTTCAAGATAGTTATCAACATATAAGGCCCAATTTGCATTTATTGTATATGACCTATAGTATTCTGAGTCATGAGTAAAAGACTCGATATCTAACCATCCTATCCTATCTTCTAAAAACTGAATCCATTCAGGATTCATTCTTTCTTTTAGTGAAGTAAATAACAGACCTTTCCATCTCATGGTTGAGAAACCTACTAAATTGTCGGAATATTGGGGAAAATTAACAACTCCTTCGAATTTTGGCATATTTTTGATACATCCATTCAAATCAAAAGTTCTTCCATGATATTTACACCTTAGAGTATTTGACTTAGTAGGTTCGGTATTGACCAGCATCCCTCTATGCGTACATACATTTGAAAGGGATTTAATTACTCCATCTCTAGTTAAAATGATGGATTCATTCATTAGTTTTTTTGAATGTAGTATTGGAATTATGTTTTTTTCAGATAATTGATCTTCATGTGCCGAGAAGTGCCACATATTTACTATCTTACTCTTAATATCTGCGAATATTTCCTTATTCGTGTAATATTCTGAGGGCAGTGTTTCAGCTAACTCAATATTTTTATCTATCAGTTTCGCCATGATATACTAGTCTCCGTAGATGCACCTGGATGTAGATATTTCCGCTTCTAGCATATGATTCGTAAATGAATCTACTCGCTCGTCATTGACGCCTAAATCACTTACTCCAAGTCTGGATTTAGAATAAATATACATGACAACTTCTTCATCTTCACAATGTAAATTAACTACGAAATCGTCCGGAAATTTCCAAAATGATGTCCTAAAAACTCCATGGACATGATTTGGCCATTCTTGTAATATTTCTCCAGAATTTATTTCCACCCATATCAATACCTCATGCATAACATTACTCTTATTCGATTCAAATCGAATTTCAGAAATGCCATTTCCTCTGTGAGGATTCGGGCCAACCATTGTACAATTTTTTGATTTATCCGGGCAAGAATCGGGGAATTCTTCAGGTTTAATTAATTTATCTGGTGCAATAATCTGAATCGTTGCTACAGTAACGGCATAAACAACCAATATCGTTAGGAATATTTGCCATAAATTATTTTTATATTCACGTTTAAGCAATAAATTCACCCTTCGTAAACAATTACCTTTGTGGCACGCAATACTCTATCATGTAATTTATAACCATCTTCTATGACTTGAAATATTTTGCCCGGTTCTTCTCCCTCGGGGCAAGGAATTGATGCTATTGCTTCCATGCACGTTGGATCAAAAGAACTCTCTGAAATCTCTATCTTTTTGACTCCTTCAATACTTAATGCAGCAGACATACTTTCAAGTGTTAATTTAACTCCTTCAAAAATTGATTCAGAAATTTCCTCGTCCCCGCTACTTTCTATCGCTCTACTGAGATTATCAATAATCGGAATTAGTCTAGATGCTAAATTAGCACCTCCATATTTAACAGCATCATTTTTATCTCTAATCGATCTTTGTCTTATATTGACAATTTCTGCAACTGAGTATTGTAATTCCTTTTCCAATTCTAAGACTCGTGACTCCATTGTCTGGAGAGGGTCCGCTGACTCCTCTTCTTCTACATCTTCTTCGAGGGGGGCATCGCTCTCCGGTTCTTCAGACATGTCGCGGCGTCACCTGCATCATTCAAGAATCCAATGGCCATTATTCGATATAGAAGTATTCTCCCTCTATTTTTTGTTCCCTATCTTTCCTGCTGCCAGGTTTATTTATTCTAGGCCTATGGGAATCATGGTCTCTTCTGAATGTTACATCTACATCGGAAAGAAATTTATTCATTCCCTTTCTCAAATCTAAAGGACCAACGGCATTCCCCTTTTTTCCTCCTTCTCCATCAAAAACCAATAAAGAATCACTTACAATATCGATGAAATAAATATCATGATCAATAACTAGTGCTGCTTTTTCATTACTTTCCATGGTCCTTCTTATTGCCTTAGCTGTTTCCATTCTTGCATTAGCATCTAGGTGTGCACTAGGCTCATCTAATAGATATAAGTCAGCTTCTTTACCTAAACATATGGCTATGCTTACTGCTTGTAATTCTCCCCCTGAAAGCTTCCTTGCCTGTAATTCTAACAATTGATCAACCTGTAAAGGCCTAATTACTTGGGTATGGAATTCTCCACTTCGCCATTTCATTCCCAGTTCTACATCAAGCCAATTCTGAACACTTCCATCAAAATCAGTATTTACGTGTTGTTGTTTATAGGATATTTTTGCATCCATTGTACACCAACCTGAATCTGGCTCAAATTCTCCAGCAATCATTTTCACCATAGTAGTTTTTCCAGTAGCATTTGGGCCAACTACTCCTACTACTTCTGCACTTCTAACTTGCCCTTCTCCTGTTTTTAGGTGGAAATTACCAACCTTTTTTTCCATGTCGCCCCATGATAAGATTGGTGAACCAACTTCTTCTCCACGCACTCTTCCTCTAAGGAATTGTATTGGTTTATCACGTATTCTGACGTTTTCTTCAGGCAAATAACCATCAAGATATGCATTAATTGCTGTTCTTGTGTTTCTAGGTTGAGTGAAAATACCATACGCTGCCCGTTCCCCATAAACAATTTGTAATAAATCACACATAACATCAAGTATTGCCAAATCATGTTCAACAACTAATATTCTTTTCCCTCTTTCAACTAATCCTTGAATAATCCTTACAATCCTCATTCTTTCATAAATATCAAGATAAGATGAAGGCTCATCAAAGAAATAAACATCAGCTTCTTTGAGAAGTGTTGCAGCCATAGCAACACGTTGCAGTTCTCCTCCTGATAATTTATCCAGGGTTCGTTCTAATATCTCTTCAATAGCAAGGATTTTTGCATAATGTTCGACCTCTCCTCTATCATCTACCCGTTCAAGTAGTTCTCTTACTTTTCCTTCAAAAATCCTAGGAAGCTTGTCGATATATTGTGGTTTAACGGCAATTCTCACACCTTCTTCTGCCACTGTAGTTAGATAATCTCGCAACTCCCCTCGGGGGAATGAATCAATTATCTCTCCCCACTCTTTTGTTTCAGTAGCCCATTCTCCAAGATTAGGCCTTAGTGAACCAGAGAGAATGTTTATCGCAGTGGATTTTCCCATGCCATTGGGACCTAAGATGCCAATAACTTGTTCTTCTCTTGGTGCCGGCAATCGAAAAAGTCCAAATCCATTTTCATCGTAACGATGGGTTAAATCAGAATCAAGTTCTTTTGGTAGATTTATTATTTTTACAGCATCCCCTGGGCATAATTTAGCACGAGTAAAGCAAACCGGACAGGCACTTTCTAGGATTCTAAATCTATTATCTTCAAATTGAATACATTCTGCGCCACACGATCCAGCATATTTTAGTAAATAATTGAATGCTGGACTATTGGGCTTACAACGTTCCTCCAATAGTACGGCCACTCTCATGCCATCTTCCTCCGTATAATACGTCAAGCCCCTTGTATTTAGGATAGACTCTAATTTATTATATCACACTGCTAAGAATCTGTACCTTATGTATACATATCCTGCAAGCAAAATCTTTTCAGTTTTAGACAATTGAATCCTTTTAGAAAACACATCTCCATTATTTTTCTTAATCTTCTTAAGTATTGAACTATAAAATGCAGCCATAGCCGCAGGAGAATATCTTGATGATTTATCTAATAAAGGTAATAACTTGAATGCCTTATCTCTATATTCGTTAGCTCTTCGTATGTAATTTTCTACAAATGGCTTCCAACCTGGATGGTTGTTAATTTCATCATTATTTAGTATATCTTCTTCAGTGATTCCATATCTTGCTAAATCTTCTAAAGGCAAATATATTCTATTTCTTTCCGCATCTTCCTTAACATCTCTTAAGATATTGACAAGTTGCATAAAAATGCCCCAAGACTCAGCATATTCCTTTGCTTTAATATTATCATAACCATAAATCTCAATACAAACTAGTCCAACAGTAGATGCGACTCTATAGCAATATGCATAGAGGTCTTCGAATGTTTCATATCTGTTACTATGAAAATCATCTTCCATTCCACTAACCATGTCATCAAGCAACTGTTTAGGGATTGCAAAATTATTGACAGTATCCTTTATTGCCATAAAAATTGGATCTGTAGAAGTAACATCTTCGTATGCTGTTGATAGCTTCTTCCTATAATAGAATAATTGAGACATCTTTTCATTATATGAGACTCTATCTAGGACAGTATTTCTCCTACTTAAGTTGAATATATTATCTCTATATTCTATTGACTCAGGATCATCAGATGAGCCACCGGGAAAAATATCTATGAAATCGCCATCTGCTATGTCATCTGCTCTTCTACAAAATGCATAATATGCACAAATAGCCTTTCTCTCATAATCAGGAAGATATTTGAAGGAATGATAAAAATTTCCAGCTTCTCTACGCGTCAATTCTTCACAATATTCATATGCGGTAGATATCATGTGAGTAGGAACTTGAGACTCTTCCCATATGGGGGCATCAATATATCTGAAAGGGTTCGTCAACTCCCCTCTTGAGCCAATCACTCCCATAAAAACGGCCCCTTCTCGAAGAGTTTCAAGAGCCGTTATACTAATCGCCCGCGTAGCATCTTTAGTCATTTTTACTGCAGAACGTACAATCTCAATTCTTTTTGTCGTATTTTCACTTTCTGAATCTATCAAAGAAACACTATGATTATTTAGAGAATTTTGTTCCATAACGAAATCCGAAACCTGCTCTTCGGCCATAGTTTTCATAACAAGCGAGGACAATGCTTTCTTGAAGTTCACTATGGAGTGTGCTAAAAAATATCATTACTCCTGAAAACTATATCATATTTTTCTTAATCAATCTTGAAGTTTTATTTTTTGTCATTGATGCAAATAATGATTTTCTAAATATCGACTTAATTTCTCTTCTGGACACCTTTATTCTACTCTTATCATTCAAAACATTATTTACACTCAGCATCTGCAAAGTCCTTTGCCCTATTATTATGGGTAGAATACAAGATAATCGAAGTCTATATTGGCCTCCTGGTAACAAATTAACCCATTCAATTGCACTATTTAGGTGATCATATGCCTTGGAGATGTATGCATCAAAAATAGGCCTAAATTTTTCCATATTGCCAGAATCTAACAGATCTTCCGGTTTTAAATCATATTCTGATAATTTATCTATCGGTATGTAACAACGCCCCATGGATATATCTTCTGGAATATCTCTTAGAATATTTATCAATTGTAATGATTTCCCAAATCTAATTCCTTTTTCAAATAAATCATCTCTCAAATCTTCACTAACATCAAATTGGTGTTCTAATGCCATGTGAGTCCAAAGTTCACCGACAGAACCAGCAACTGAGTATGTATATTCATCCAATTCTCTTTCATTTTTCAATCCAATAATTTCTCCTTCGGTGGATGATCTAAATCTTTCTAAATCAAGAGTTTGCCCTTTAATTATGATATCTAGGCATTCTCTAATTCTTTTCTTATCGTTTTCACTAAATAAATCTGATTCTTCTAAATACTCTATTGGCATATTTGCGTTTTCCAGCAATTTTCGTTCTGCCAGATTTTCTTGAAGTATAGCCAACTCAGTTAAATCAGGCAATAATTCAGTTTTTCCTTGTACTCTGTCGTTGTATTTACTAATTAAGCCGATAAGTATTTCTTGTTTTCCAACCTTTGAGTCAGCTATGGTATCAGAAAGTCTGGCTAGCAAATAGGTTAGCCCTATCTGTTTACGAATTTTCTTTGGAAGAAAATTCAGTGTTAAGTAAAAAGATCTTGACGTACCTTTTAGTAAGTTGTCGATATTTTTTTCGATTTTACTCATATCTCGACACCCCCTCTCTTTTGGCCATCACTGAGAACTATTTTATCAATTTATTAATTATATTTATCTTATTCCTGCTTCCTTCAACGCTTTTATTAGTACGTTACCTATTTCCGATGGATCTCTTGCAACGTAAATACCTGCTTTTTCAAATGCGGCAAATTTTTCCTCTGCGGTACCCTTACCTCCTGAAATTATCGCTCCAGCATGCCCCATTCTTTTGCCGGCAGGAGCAGTTGAACCAGCAACAAAGCCAACTATTGGTTTACTCATATTTTCTGACGCCCATTCAGCAGCTTCTTCTTCAGCAGTTCCACCAATTTCTCCTATCAATACTACTGCTTCTGTCTGCTCATCGTCCTCAAATGCACTTAAACAATCAATAAATCCTGTTCCATTTACTGGATCGCCTCCAATTCCAACACAAGTAGATTGACCTTCGCCAACACTCATTGTTTGTGCAACAGCCTCATATGTTAATGTACCACTTTTTGAAACAATACCAATTCTACCTTTTGCATGTATGAAACCAGGCATTATGCCAACTTTACATCCTCCATTTTCCCTTGGAGTGATTATTCCGGGGCAGTTTGGCCCTATTAATCGTACATCAGGGCATTTTTCTACATTTGCAACTGCATTTACCATATCTAGAATAGGAATTCCTTCTGTGATGCATACTATCAGGCCCCCTCCTCCTTCTTGAAATGCATTGGCAGCTTCAATTATTGCAGAAGATGCAAAACGCGCAGGGACATAAATGACGCTTACATTAGCTCCAGTTTTCTTTATCGCCTCTTGCATAGAATCATAAACGGGAATTTCCTTTCCTGAGAAATCTAATTTTTGACCTCCCTTGCCCGGAGTCACTCCTCCTACTACATTAGTTTCATAATCTATCATTCTGGTTCCATGGAATCTCCCTTGATTCCCTGTTATTCCCTGAATCAATACTTTACTATTCTCATCAACCCAAATAGACATTAACTACTCCTCCTTGTTAAATTGACTATTTTTTCCGCTCCTTCGGCAAGAGTATTTGCAGTATGGACATCTAGATCACTATTATTCAATATCTCCATTCCTTCAATATGATTTGTACCTGAAAATCTCACTACAAGTGGGACACTTAGGGCTACTTCTTTCGACGCTTCAATTACACTATTTGCTACCATATCACACTGAATAATTCCTCCAAAAATATTTACTAATATTCCTTCAACATTTTCATCTTCGAGTATTATCTCAAATGCCGCAGTAATTGATTCACGAGTCGCCCCTCCTCCTATATCCAAGAAATTAGCCGGTTCGCTACCATAAAGTTTTATCACATCCATTGAGGCCATGGCAAGACCTGCTCCATTCACCAAACATCCAATATTACCATCTAATTTGACATAAGATAAACCATATTCATTAGCTCTTATTTCAACTTCTTCTTCTTCCGTTAGATCTACCAAATCTCCTCTCCAGGGGTGCCTAAAATCTGCACTATCATCAAAACTAACCTTTCCATCTAATGCAATTATTTCTCCTTCTTCACTCCTTACAAGTGGATTAATTTCTATCATCGAACAGTCTTTGTCTAGGAACATAGCGTATAATGAATTTACCATCTCAAACATTTCATTTTTAGATTGCCCTTCTAGGCCTAATAGGTCAGCAAACATCTGAACATCTTCATTTGCCAAACCTTCTAACGGGTCTGCCCATATCTTGTGGATTGCTTCTGGAGTATTCTCTGCTACTTCTTCTATATCTACTCCTCCTTCAGTTGAACCCATTATTAATACCGATTTAGTTTCACGATCAATTAGTAGGGCTAAATAATATTCATGCGATATTTTACATCCTGATTCTATGTACAAGTTATTTACTATTTTTCCATCTTTGCCAGTTTGCTTGGTGACCAACTTATTCCCAATTATTGATGTAGCATATTCTTTCACTTCTTCTCTTGAGAATGCAATCTTAACTCCTCCTTCCATAATTAAATCATCAGTTATTGGATCATAAAGGATGCCTTTTCCTCTTCCTCCAGCATGTATCTGGCTTTTTACTGCTACAATATCAGATTCTAATTCGTCATATGCCTGTAATGCTTCTTCTACACTTATGCAATGGATTCCTTTGACTACTTTAACTCCTGAGTCACTAAAAATAGCCTTTGCCTGATACTCGTGAATATTCATGTTCTTCCCACACCCCCATCATCTTTGAAAGATACTGTAGATA
The DNA here is from genome assembly GCA_002731195.1 of Methanobacteriota archaeon. Taxonomy (GTDB): domain Archaea; phylum Thermoplasmatota; class Poseidoniia; order Poseidoniales; family Thalassarchaeaceae; genus MGIIb-O3. Next base: position 21,987 of record PCAI01000015.1, read on the forward strand.
GTATTGCCAGAGACTTAACAAACGAAGAACTCAAAGAGTAAATCGTATGCCACAAAACATGGAAGTCATTGTTTTAGTTGGAGGATTCGGGACTCGTTTACGTCCTTGGACTGAAGATAGGGCAAAACCTCTCCTCCCCATTCTTGATAAAACTCTATTGGAACGTGTAATTGAAGTCGTTCCAGAAGATCTAATTTCAAGAGTTATTGTTGCTGCAGGGCATGGTGTGGAACAAATTGAGAACTTTTTCTCAAAAAAGAATACTAATTACGAAGTAGTAATTTCGGTAGAAAATGAGGCATTAGGAACAGGAGGTGCTGTTGGCCTAGCTGCTAAGAAATTAAATGGCACAGGGCCAGTGTTAATTTTGAATGGGGACTTAATTTCAAGTGTCAACGTCTCTGAATTATTAAATCATCATGAGAAAAAAGGCGCTAGAGCAACATTATCTCTTTGGGAAGTAGAAGATCCAAGCCGTTTTGGTGTCTGCGATTTGGATGAATCTGGGATGATAAGGAGATTCCAAGAAAAGCCAGATACAGGAACTGAGTTTTCAAATTTCATCAATGCAGGTTGTGTAATAGTAAGTAGAGATTTAATTAATAATTTCTCTAGTAATAAACATAGTATGGAAAGAGTCGTTTTCCCTTCTGTTGCTGAGTCAGGAGATATGGCAGGACTCGTTTTTTCAGGCTATTTTGTCGACGCAGGAACTCCTACATCTTATATCGAAGCTGCCCAAACATGTATTAAGAACAATAGATTTACTTCAGGAAAAAAGATAGATGATTCATGGTACGGGAAAGGAGTCCAAAATACCTCTTCATCTGTCCGATGCTCAATAGGAGATAATGTTTCAATTGATGAGACATCTATTTTATCAGATTGTGTGGTTTTAAAAAATGCCATCATAGGTAAAGATGTTAAATTAGAAAGATGCTTAATAGGAGAAGCTTCAATTATATCTGATAAAACAATTTTATCGGATGCTGTAATAAATCATTATTCCACTTTATGATGGATTATGCCCGGTATTGTAAAATTAGTTATCCCAGTCGGAAGCACATGGGAGAAAAACTCGTAGTTGTGAATTTTAAAACTTATGAGGAAGCACATGGACTTTCTGCAGAGAACTTGGCAAGAATTATGAATGACCTAGAAACCAGTGCTCGAATTGTTGCTGTAGTATCAGCATTTGATCTTTCACCAGTAGTTAATGTAGCTCCAAATATAGAAGTCTGGACTCAACATTTAGATCCCATCCAATTTGGATCAAATACGGGTTTTTTACATCCCGATACTGCCATAGAAAGAGGTGCTACAGGTACTTTGATAAATCACGCAGAACACAAAGTTAGCATTGAACATATTGCTATGTTATTAGATCAAGTACCAGAAAATTTCACAGTATGTGCATGCGCTGCCGATATAGAAGAAGCAAAAGCCCTAACGGCATTGAAGCCAACGTACGTTGCAGTGGAACCTCCGGAATTGATAGGAGGGGATATTTCTGTAACAACTGCTGATCCAAATATTGTATCTGGAACAGCGGATGCCGTCAGAGAAATCTCCGCTGATGTTGGGATATTATGTGGTGCAGGAGTAAAAAATGGTTATGATGTTTCTATGGCATTAGATCTTGGAACTTCAGGAGTATTGCTTGCCAGTGGAGTAACTAAATCATCTAATCCTCTTGAGTCTTTGAATGATTTAATTTCTAAAATATAATTCTTATTAAAATATTTTTTATCTAAATTTATAGCGTTTTAAACCGCAGCCCTTTTCTTTAACTCATTAATCCGTCGCTGATTATAATGTCTGACGAGGGTGTATCTGAAATTCAGAAAGTGAAAAAGAAAGAGTATCAAAAAGAACTTTTTAGGTTACAATTAGAATTAATTAAATTACAAGAATGGGTCAAAGCAGAAGGCCTCAAAGTTGTTGTAATATTTGAGGGCCGTGATGCAGCAGGGAAAGGAGGAGTAATAAAGAGAATAACTCAATATCTTAATCCAAGAGTCGTTAAAGTTGCAGCATTACCTGCACCTACTGAGAGGCAGAAAACAGAATGGTATTTTCAAAGATACGTCGATCACCTTCCTGCTGCCGGGGAAATTGTTCTTTTTGATAGAAGCTGGTACAATCGTGCAGGTGTTGAGCGCGTTATGGGTTTTTGTACGGATAAAGAATATGAAGGATTTTTACGTGCATGCCCTACATTCGAAAGGATGTTGATTCGTTCAGATACTATTCTGATAAAATACTGGTTTTCAGTATCGGATGAAGAACAATTAAAGAGATTCAAGGCCAGATTAGCTGAACCTCATAAGAGGTGGAAGTTAAGTCCGATGGACTTAGAATCACTCACTAGATGGGAAGCCTATTCAGAAGCAAAGGACAACATGTTTGCATACACTGATACCAAAAAATCTCCTTGGTATGTAGTCAATTCAGATGTTAAAAAACATGCTCATATAAATTGTATAAGTCACTTTTTATCTCAAATACCTTATGAAGATTTGACTCCAAAGGAAATAAAACTACCTAAAAGAAAAAAATCTAGAGGGTATATCCGTCCTCCTGAAGACGAGCAAACTTTTGTTCCTGATTACCATCTTAAATTACTGTGATAATATGAAAATATTTTCCACCTTGTTCACTGTTGTTGTTTTACTTTCCGGAGGATGTTTGGGTATTTTTGAAGAAGATTTTGATGATGATGATGATGGTTTTTTGGACACTATAGATGCCTTTCCAAATGACCCTGATGAATGGCTTGATACTGATGGAGATGGTATTGGCAATAACGCCGATAAAGATGATGACAATGATAGTTTTGAGGATTTTTTAGAATCTAGTTGTTTTTCTGACCCTTTGAATATTTCATCAATTCCATTAGATTTGGATAAGGATGGAGTTTGTAATTTTCTTGATGGAGATATTGATGGTGATGGTTTACCAAACGATTGGGAAATAAGCAGAAATTTAGATCCACTAGACGATAATGATACTTTATTCTGTCATGGATATTCTGTATATTGTTTGAGAAGTTATGATAATTTCACCTTCGCCGAATCACATAATGCATATTCGGCTTTGGAAGATGGAGTATTCATGGGCATAAATCATCGTACGGGCCTCCAAGCCCAGTGGGATGGAGGAATCAGGGCATTTATGGTCGATACACATCATGTTTCAAGTGAAAATACTGGACCTGAGGACGTCAGATTCTGTCACGGCTCTCCTAATGCCTTCCCTCACCCTTGTTCATATTCTGAGATTGATGCCTTTGAATGGCTTTCTCTACTTAATTCATTAATGAATTCTAGTAAAGATGATTGCATTACTTTTTGTGGAGAAGTTGTTACATTATTAATAGAAAATTATGTTCCTGCGGAACATCTAGAGTATCTTTTTAATAAAACAGGTATGAATGATAGAATTTATGTCCATAATTTCGGAGATGATTGGCCAGATATTGGCGATTTAATTTTAAATGGACAAGATCTAGTAGTTTTCTGGGAACAAAGGGGAGATAACAAATATCCTTGGTTACATGATTTCGGAGAATTTGGGTGGACTACTAATTATGGGGAAACAAATTCAGATGAAATGCAATGCAATGTATATAGGGGTAATGGTTCTCAACCAGTTTGGCATCTTAATAACTGGTTAACTAGTATTTTTGGTGTTGCAGATCCTATAAGGTCCAATGAAGTAAATGATTATTACTTCTTGCTAAACAGAACTATAGAATGTTGGGAAAGAATGGATGACCGGCCAACATTTGTCGCAGTAGATTATTGGGAAAATGGAGAAATAACTAATGTTACAATCACTTTAAACAAAATGGAACATTGGTCTTCTGACATCCCCTCTCATCCCTAATCACTAATCACGCATTGAAGAAATATCATAAAGCAGATTATCTATTGTCTTGTCCGAGAGAATATGCAGAGGTGTGGTGCACAAGAGGTTTCTGAAGCCTTTTCAAATAATGAGGAGATAACCTTAATACTCGTTCTTAGGGGTTCAAAAGACCCAGAAGTATTACGTCTAATCAATCTGGCGAAAAACAACTTAATCCCAATTAAAGAAGGTTCTGACAGAGATATATGGAGGATGGCTAGGGACAATAAATTTGATAGAAAACCACAAATTCTCGCTTTAGTTGGTAGGAATCCATATGCATCAATAGATGAAATACTTGAGTCAGATGGAATAATATGGTTATTGGCAGGAGCAAAATATCCAGTCAATATAGGATTTACTATAAGAACAGCTGAAGTAAGCGGCGCAAATGCTGTATTTATTGATAGTGAACTCAATAATAGTGACCGTAAAGGAGCTAAACGCGCATCTATGAAAGCACACCGTTTCATCCCTTTACATTGGGTCAATGGAGATTCAATAGTTGACAGGGCTAAATCTTCTGGATATAGGATAATTTCTATAGAAGACGTAGGTTCAAAAACTCCTTGGGAAGCAGATTTGACAGGAAAAATTATGTTAATAATAGGAGGGGAGAGAGAAGGTATTTCAAAATCCATACTTGACAAATCAGACGAAATATTAAGAATTCCAATGACGGGTTTTGTACCTTCATTTAATTTACAAGCACCAATGGCAATCGTGGCGGCTGAAGCACAAAGGCAAAGACTAATCCAGAATCAATTCTGACCCCTAATTTCATGACCCTTGACCCAATCCTAAGTACATGGAGGTGCCTGATGAACTTTTATCTATGCTCCAAGGTAATCAAGGGCCTACTAAACAAAAGGCAGCCCGACTCGTAATTGACTTAGCTTCATCTGCGAATTCTAAAAAATTCATACGATGTGATAATTCACATGTTTCTGGAGTTAGTGTGATAACTGGTGGCCATGGTTTGAGGCGCTTCCTATCTGACTTAGCAGGAGATCCTTTAGGAAAAGTTACTATCCCGACGACTCTAAACTCTGCTGGTTGTGATTTAGAGAAGATCGAAGAAATGGATATAGATTATCCGGAATTTCTCAAGTACCAATTCGAAATCGTTGAAGCATATTCTGAATTAGGAATAGATGCCACATTGTCATGTACTCCATATGACAAAGGAATCGACTCAGGCCATGGCATTGGTTCTTGGGCAGAGTCAAATGCCGTTTGTTTTTCCAATTCATATACATCTTTAATCACAAATCGAGAATCTGGATTATCTGCTCTCGCTACTTCTTTAACAGGATGGGCTCCTTACTGGGGGCTACATATTCCTGAAAATAGAATTCCTAACATACTAGTAAAGATTGATTGTGATATGTCCGATCCAACAGATTGGAGTGTACTTGGTGACTGGATAGGTAAACAAATTAGACCAGAGTGGAAACTCCCTTGGGGGCCCATGCCATATATTGTAGGTTTACCTACTAAAATTTCATTTGAGATGCGTAAGGCATTAACCGCTTCTGCTGCAAATTATGGCTGCCCAATGTTGTGGATTGATGGAGATTCCACACATTCTCCAAATGTAGATAAATATCAAGGAGAAATAATATTTAGTGAAGATGATTTAGTCAATAGATACAGAGAACTTTCGCCAAAAGGACTTGTTGATTTAGTGGTTATAGGATGCCCTCAGGCGAGCATAGGTGAAGCAAGGGCCACGGCAGCAGCAGCACGCGCAAGGATGGAACTCGGTGAAAAAATTAAGAATAAGAGACTTTGGCTTTTTACTAGTGGACATAATTATGACATTCTAGAAGCAGATGGAACTATTGATGTTCTAGAAACTGCAGGAGCATTGGTACTCAAGGACACTTGTCCCGAAGTAACTCCTTATAATAGGAACAAATATAATCATATATTGACAAATTCTTTGAAAGCAGAACATTATTTGACAAGTGGCCTAAACCGTATGCCAACTAGCGTCTCTAAAATAATTGAGTGCGTGGCTCATGCATTTGATGATAGGCTAATAACAGGGCCTAGGCCCATTTTAGATTCTAGAAAGGCAAAGACTATGATTTCTAGGAAAACCAAACAAACCTCTGACATAAATATCGATGGAAAAGGCATTCCAAGCCAGTCAGAATGGAAAATAGTCGGCAAAGCTTTAGTGACCGATGTCCCTATAACATATCTTGGTTATGTTAATAGAGACACAGGAGTGATAGAAGAACCAGGGCATCCTTTGGACGGATGTGAAATCAAAGATACAATTTTTATTTACCCAAAAGGCTCTGGTTCGACAGTTGCGCCATTTATATTAATGGGCTTGATATACACTGGTCAAGGCCCTAAGGCAATAGTAAACACGGACGTATGTCCACTAACAATACCTGCCGTATCGTTGTTAAATGTGCCTTATGCACATGGTTTTGATATAGATCCAACTTTTGCTATCAACTCAGGCGATAAAGTAGAAATGTCGCTCAAAGACGGCATTGTTAATCTAAGAATAATAAATAGAAATAGCGAGGATTGATGACTCTAATCCCTCACAGCCAGCACATGAGCCCGCGCCCTATACCTCTGCCTTGTCAAAATCATGACTTAGGTAAATTCGAAATCTTGTCCAGAGATGGTGCTGCTAGAATAGGACGTTTACATACTAATCATGGAGTGCTAAATACTCCTATGCTTCTTCCTGTAGTAAATCCAAACATCAGGACAATAGAGCCTAGAGAGATGTGGGAGGAATATGGCATAGAGGGATTAATAACCAATTCATATATAATTTGGAAGCATCAAAAACTGAAAGAAGTAGCTTTATCTGATGGTGTGCATAATCTTTTGGACTTCCCAGGAATTATAGTTACCGACTCTGGTACTTTCCAATCTTATGTGTATGGAGATGTCGAAGTCGGAGTTAGTGAAATTGTTGAATTCCAAAGAGATATCGGTGTCGATATAGGAACTATGCTGGATGTTTTTGGCCGTCCCGATATGTCGTTTTCTGAACTAGAGTCTGCAGTCGAAGAAACTGCTAATCGTGCTTCTGAATCACTAGAAGTAGCAGGTGATAATTTATTACTAAATGGACCCATACAAGGAGGAATAAATGACGATCTACGTGCTAGATCTGGTTATTTAATGTCTTCAATTAGAGGTAAATATCACAATTTTACTGTCCATCCCATAGGAGGCATAGTTCCTCTAATGGAAAAACAGATGTATAGAGAACTATTTCAAATATTATTAGCTTCAAAATCTACTATACCTCCAAACCGGCCAATTCATTTATTCGGATGTGGACATCCTCTACTTTTTCCTTTATCAATAGCCTTAGGGGTCGATATCTTTGATAGTGCAGCGTATGTTCTTTTTGCCCGTGATGATAGATTTTTTACCCCTACGGGAACAGTAAAGCTAAAGGAAATAAGGGAATGGCCAATAAGTTCACGTGCTTTATTTGGATTATCTCCCGAAGAAGTTAGGAAAATGGATAAAAATGAAAGAACCAGCATCTTATCTAGGCATAATCTTGAGATTACTCAGGCAGAACTAGCCAAATGCAGAGAAGCGATACGTACTGGTAAAATTTGGCAATTAGCCGAAGAGAGAAGTCACTGTTCTCCTCAACTAAGGGGAGCATTTCTCTGGGTCTTAGATCAGCTTGCATTCCCTGATGAAGGCCCAATAGGAGAGAGTATTATGAATATTATAGCATCTACTAATCCGGTCAGGAAGGGTGGCGAAAGAATGAGCCATGATATTGAATTACGTCCACACATATTACACTTACAGGCACTTATTGCCACTAGATGGAAAATTCCAGGATCATGGTGGGATGGTTCAAAATCTACTATAAAGAATCTTATCATAATTGAAAAAACTCCTCCTCCTTGGAGGACATGTTCACTAAATGCCATAATTTCACATCTCATTGAAACTCCAAATAGTATCCCATTAATTCTTACTCCACTAGGGATTATTCCTTATTCACTTGAAGACTTATCTCCTTGGTGCCACTTGGATGGTTCTAATGATATGTGGGACATAGATTATGATGATGAAGAGATTATGGAATTTCTTTCAGACTTGAATCTTGAAAAAATACCTTTTATCAGAATTAAGCCAGAATTAAAAATACTTAAAATGTCCAAAATTGAGGAAAATGTTAGAGATTGGATGGATCGATGTTCTATTGTAGATAAATTATCAGTTCTATGTTCTATTAACCCCAATGATGGCTGTAAACTAACTACATCAATGTCTAATCGTAAATCAACAACTGATAGGATGGTCAATGTTTATTCTGATGGTACACATATTTTATCTCCAAGATTAAATGATGGAGGTATTTCATTTACTTTAGAAGGTGTAAAAAGATTATGCGACAATAGATATCCTATATCATTCGACACTATTGATAGTGATTCTGAATTTTCTGGTTTACCAAAGGTTTGTATCAATGATGATGCAATACCATTCGTGGGAAAAGGCAGGAATGTAATGCATGGTTATATTCTGGGCGCAGATAAACATTTGATACCAGGACAGCCTTGTTTAATTGTTAGTTCTAGTGGTGACTTAATTGCACATGGTACGCCAATAGCAACATCAAAAGAAATGGAACTATTCCAAAAAGGAATTGCAATTAAAGTTAGAGAAGGAGTCTTAAAAGATTCTTCTTAGTAATAAACATTGGAGATTAAAGAGGGGTTACTACGGTGCAGAAAAATGAAGCCAATGATTGGGTAATAGAGACCAACAATCTTTGCAAAATGTATGGTCCCCATTTAGCATTAGATAGCATCAATCTAAAGATTCAGCGTGGAGCAGTAGGAGTTCTTGGACCAAATGGTGCTGGTAAATCAACACTATTCAAGTGTATATTGGGCCTTATCAAAACAACTTCTGGCACCGGTAAAGTTTTGGGGCATGATGTTAAAACAGAGGGTGAGTTGATACGCTCTAAAATAGGATATATGCCAGAATATGATGCTTTAGATCCTGGTTTATCGGCTATTGATCAAGTCAGATATTCCGGTGAGATACTGGGGATGAATACAGATATCGCCACACAAAGGGCTCATGAAGTGCTAGAATATGTCGGCCTTAAAGATCAGAGATATAGAAAAATAGAGACTTTTAGTACTGGAATGAAGCAGGCAACAAAATTGGCATGTGCAATAATTCACGATCCTTTGATATTAATTTGCGATGAGCCAACTAATGGTTTAGATAAACGGGCCCGAAAATTCATGCTAGACACTCTAAGGAGAACTGCTATTGAGGGGAAGCGAACAGTCTTGATGAGCAGTCATGTCATGGAAGATGTTCAAGAAGTGTGCGAAAGCATATTGATGATTTACAAAGGTAAAGTAGTGCTACAAAAAAGTTTGGACGAATTAGTTGATCAAGTAGATAGAGAAATAGAAATAACAATTTGGGGAGGCGCTTCTAAATTACATGAAGAATTAGAAAATAGAGGTTTTTCTGTACGTCGTTTAGGCAGGATATTAAGAGTTACATTAATCGATGAAAATACAATAACAGAGATTATTAAAACGGCTGCAGATTGTAAAGTACAAGTACGGCAATTGAAAGAATATACTCCGGACTTAGAAGATATTTTCCTTCTCATAATGGATAAGTTAGGTGCTGAAATAAAAGGAACTTCAGACTTAATGACATCTGAGCATGTTGGAGGGATTTGATATTTCTGATTCGGATATAGACATTGCAGGTAAGCAGACAAGGATGGAAGTCGCTTATGGTTCTGGAGATGGAGATGAGGAGTTGACCGCGGTAGTTGCAAAAAGAGAAGCGGAATTGGGTACAATTTTTGACCAGTCATACAAACAGTGGGAAGGTATTTTGGGTCCAAGGTGGATGAGAAATTACTCAATATATAGACATCATGTTTATGGTATCTTTACAAGTAAAGGACATAGGTACTACCATCCATTTGTAAGGCTTACAATATTAGTCATATTTCTGGCTTCTTTAGCCCCAATACCTCTATTATTCTTCTCTTCTCTTTTGCCCGGCCAAGATGGTGATTTTCTATCTAAGATGTGGGGTATAAATCGTTACAATTTATGGGGGCAAGTTCTGGGATATTTCCCTAGAAATCTTTGCATGTGGCCTTTATTAACTGCATTAGTTGTCGGAGGCATGATTTCAGATGATAGGAAAAATGGCACTAGTGCTTTATACTTCTCTAGGCCAATTAATCGTTTTGATTATACTATTATGAAATATCTAAGTGTATTTGCAATTTTAGGTTTCGTCATTGTATTTTCTTACTTCGCTTATTATACCAGTGCAATAGTTTTCAGAGGTGAAAGTTGGGCCTACTTAGTCGATACCTTGCCCATATTCCTCAGTGGAATTATCGCTGGAATTATTTTAGTGATGACTTATACTTCACTGGGCTTGGCGCTTTCCAGCATAAGTCAAAGTAGATTCTTTGCTGCAATTGGTTTTCTGAGTATAATTTATGGTACTAAAATCATCGCACTCCTCATAGAAATGCAATTTGATACAACAATAATGTATATTTTAAGTCCTTATGATTGCCTAGCTCATTTTGGCCAGTTTTTATTGGGATTGGATTTGAATTACGAACATCCTCTTGGCTTCTCTGTAATTTCCTTAATTTTTATGAATGTTATTTCTGTAGGGATATTGGTGTCAAGGGTTAGTTCTATGGAGGTTACCAGAGAATGAATGAAATAAGCAATAAATCTCCATCAGTTATGTTAGATCATGTTTCTAAGTGGTACGGAGAAGTTATTGGGTTAAATGACATTTCTCTCGCCATAGAAGGTGGAGTTACTGGAATTCTTGGTCCAAATGGTGCAGGTAAATCTACACTTTTCAAAATACTTATGGGCCGTTTGAAACCAAGTCAAGGCGCTGTTCGCTTATTTGGTATAGATCCATGGAAAAGCACCACTCCATATCGCAGGATTGGTTATGTCAGTGAATCAGAGAGAATGTATGACTGGATGACATCTCTTGATTTTATTTCCACCTTGGCTAGGTTACATGGTATGTCTAGAGAAGAGGCAGTAGAACGCTCCAAACATGTATTAAATTTTGTAGGTTTAGGAGATGTTTATTACAAAGAGATAGGAAAGTATAGTAAAGGTATGAGGCAACGTGTTAAAATCGCTCATGCATTAGTACATAATCCTGATTTAATAATTCTAGATGAGCCTTTGCATGGTTGTGATCCAATCGCAAGAACAAGTATAATGAATGTAATTAGAGAATTAGGTTTACAGGGCAAAACAGTTTTAGTTTCTAGCCATATTTTAGAAGAAATTGAACGAATTACTGAGCAGATTGTAATACTCAATAATGGCAAATTATTAGCTATTGGCAATTTACATGCAATAAGAGATTTACTTGATCAACACCCGCATCGAATTTTAATAAATTGTGAAAACCCTAGAGATTTAGCTGGTTTGTTTATCGCTTCAGAACCAGTTTATGGAGTTAGATTTCCCGACAAAGGTCAATTGGAGATTCATACAAACAATTTATCAGCGGCTCATGACGTCCTTCCTTCTTTGATTGTTAAATCAAACCAAAAAATAACTTCTATAGAGAATCCAGATGATAATCTGGATTCTTTGATTGGTTACCTAATTGGGGGAATAAATCATGGATAAAAAAGGATTATCTCTGAAAGAATCTGTGTGGTCTCAACTTGATCGTAAGGCAGGCGCAATAATTGAGTTAACTATTAGGCAACTAAGGCATAGATTATCTACTTGGGTGGTTTTAGGAGTCGGTGTACTAATAATGCTTCTTTTACTTGCTTTTTATGTAGATTCAGTAAGAGACGGTTTCGAATCAATAGATAATGATGGGGACTCTGTTGATGAAGATGAAGACGGTTATCCACTTGGCCAAGAAATTAAGTACGGACATAGTGATTTCGACTCTAGCCAATATCCGGGAGTGGGAAAATATATTCCCATTGGAGAAATCGATGATAATGATCTTTTGAGAAATACTTCAGGAAATTACTCTTGGTTTGGTCAAGGTATACTTGACCCTGTTTGGATAAATATGAATTACACAGGTAATGAGTGGGATCCAATAATAAATTGGCAAGACGAAATAAACACTTGTCCAGAAGGCGAAGCGTTTACTGATTGGGTCCTTGTTGAATATGGTTCTGCATGTGTTTATGGTAATGGAGAATATGTATTCAAGGGCGAATTTCAAGCTTCTGGTTCCGTAGAAGTACCTATGGACTACTACCTAGCATGGGGCATTTATACTGATTCATTCTATGTAGAGCCGGATCCTATATCGATGTATATCGATGAAGATGATATCAATTGGGATGATATTTTATTACAATCAAGTCAGGGTTTTGATGATGATGGAGACTGTACCAGGGAAAATTGGTCTGAAGATTCTAACTGGATTTATGTAGATGATGAGGGAGAAGAATTTGATAATGATAAGAATGGTAATGGAATTATTTGTGATGTCCAATGGATCTTAGATGGCGATGGAAATGTCATTGAAATAAATAAAGATTCTAATGTAGACGAAGATCCTATTGATGAGAAATTTATGGGCGAATCTAGTCATAGAACCTTTATAATTGGAGTGGGAAAGATGGCTTTTGTCATATTACTTGGTTTGTTTCTTCCTCTCTTCCTATCTCTTGGATTAATTAGAGATGAAACTGAGAATGGAACTTTACACTATTTGTTGTCAAAACCTATTCATCGAGGAGAATTCATCATCTACAGATTACTTGGATATCTCTCAGTGACTGGAACTTACATATTATTCCTATCATTATTTATGGGATTATTTTCTTCATTATTGGGTCCAGGAGAAAGCATAATTAGATTATCAGACATGCCAATTTGGCTAGGTATCGGATTTGCCACTATTCTAGTTTTATGCGCGTATGGTGCATTATTCAATACTTTAGCACTTATCTCGCCGAAATACGGAATATATGTCTGTATTTCCATCGGCGTTTGGGAATTTGTAATGGGAATATTGACTATAGCAAATCCAAATTGGACAATATCGGCTATTTCAATAAATCATTGGGCACTTCAAATCATCGACTCGATTGTTTTAATTGCATGGCCAGATACACTTCAATTACAACAAATGTCATTGGCATTCAATTTAGAAACTGGCCTTGATATATTTTGGAAACCACCTGCACACACTCTTGGTACTTCTAATCCATTAGTATCAATTTTTATTAGTATTATTATGTTATCTTTATTTACCGTTTCTATGTTAGGAATAGGTCAGTCAATATTCAAAAATAGAGAAATCATGTGAGGCCTAGAAATGATTAACGGAATGGAAAAATTTGAGGGAGACTTCACTTCTTTATGGAGACTCGATGTTTTGCCACCAATACCGCGACTCTCATGGTGGTGGTGGTGGGTGATAATATACGTTCCAGACATAACCAATCCTGGACGTTCTAAGCAACTTATGACGCTATGGTCCACCAAGGAAACGCCAGCAATTAGAATGACAGGGCATTGGTGGATGCCGGGTTCTAGAATGCATATAGACAAAGAAGGTGGCCTAGTTTTCCCTGGCATGGTTTGTTCTTGGTGGTTTGATGGTGAGAAAATGTTTGAACCATTGGTAATGAAAGAATGTAGGATGGCAGCAATTAATGATCAACATTCATTATGGCCAAGAAATGGTTCAGGAGAAGGAGCAGGTGCAGTAATCCCATTACTCCAAGAAGACATGTCGTTTGGAATGAATCCTGGAAATAACAAATTTTGGATGAATCTTGTTTCTGATAAAGAAGCTGTTAAACGCGGTGCTCCTTCAAATTTCAAGGCAGAACTTACTCCTTGGTCCGGGCCACCAAGCACTCTTACTTACAAAAATAATGTCATGGCAATGAATATGGGTTATGATATCTTGAGGCTTCAAGGAACTAAATGTAAACTAAATGTCGACGGAGAAGAAATGCAAGGAACTGCGTATTTCCAGAAAGTTTCGGTTCAAGCCCCCACTGTCCCATGGTTTTGGGGTATGTTGCATTTCGATGATGGATCTTACCTAGATTGGTTTTTACCTCATGTTTCCTTTTCTACTTCATCTTTAGATTCATCTCCTTGGAGATTGAGGGATGCATTTCGTACTCCCTCTAATGGCACTGGTATTTTCCATGATGCCAAAAGGAAAAGGTCTGAAAAATTTGTTCGTTGTGAAGTCGAATTATCAAAATCAAATACCAATTTGAAAGATAATGATGGAAATCTTTTACCAAGATTCAAAATCAGACTTTGGAATGGGCGAACTCAAATATCGATTGAAGTAAAGGCCGTTAGTAGGGCCAAATGGGTTTTTGATCAACCTACTAGGGCAGGAATGGTCAGCCATCTTACATACAACGAATATCCTCTAGAAGTCGAAAGAATAGCCATTTTAGATGAAAATGGCCTACGTTCTATTAATGATTATTCATGGATTCATGGAAATGCAGAGCATACTTGGGGGTTTTTACATTAATTTTCATAATATTTGTATTGTCACACCCATATATTCAGTAAGTATTACACTATCGGGAAGTTGAAAATGATGTCAGACTACATTCAAGATTTCAAATCAAAAATTGATCCAGATACAGTAAAATCTGTATTTCCTGAGATTACAGACTCTGAGACTCCTGTTTGGCAAGGTTCGCCCTCTTTCTTCTCAATGGCAGATAAATATATTTTGGCAATAATTATTTTTACAACCCACTCAGTTTTCTTCGCTGCAGAACAATTTAACTCTCCTGAAGGTGATGGGCAAATGTATTTTATACTGTCTTTAGTAAGATCTTTAATCGATATTTCTGGCACTATGGGTTTTGTATTTGTGATGCTAATCATCGCAAAAATAAATCATTATGCAAACTTTTCTACATCTGGGAAATGGACAACCTCTTGGATCATAATTTCTGCCTTGATTCCTCTTATCTGGTATGCTGCAGATATCTTATCTACCCTTTCTGGTTTAGTTGGTTCTGATTTTGAAAACCCACTCCCTGATTGGAATTATTTTTGGTTTTTACCTTTGGGATTATTCTCAAGTCTAGTCATGGCTTCACTCACATTTCTATATCAACACGCATTTCACTATGCAATTACTGACAAAAGAATACATATACGTAAGAGTTTCTTATTCATTGATACTAGTGTCCACGGAATCTCTTTTGATAAAATAGAAAATTTAAAAGCAAACCCTCCAATTATTGGTAGAATTTTAGGCTATGGCAATGTCCATATTTTGACTGCATCAGGACTTGGAATTCAACAAGAATCTCTTGATACGGGAATAGGGATACCTGAAGAATTAACCTCATCTAAGGCCAAAAAAACACCTCTATCAGTTTTTGCATGGGTGTCAAAACAACGTCGTAGGTCGTCAGTCGCACAAGATCCTTCGGATTGCTTGTATGGCATCAAGAGCCCAATGAAAATATATCGTTTAATTAATGAATTGATGGATACAAATAGTAATTCATCTGGAAATAATTCCGATTTAATTTAAATAAACAAACGTATCTTTCATAACCTCATGGCTTCTGACGAGTCCCGTAGGTGACTAAAATGTCCGAAGACGATATCTTAACTAACGCAGCACAAAGTATTACATCAGGAAATTTTATGGGGGCAATGGAGATTTTTGAATCTTTTATTTCTGCAAATCCTAATGACCCAGCAGGTTATCATGGTTGGGCTGAAGCAGCAATGTTTGAAATCCAAGAAAACGGCAACATGGACGACAAAGGAAATGACATAATTAATGAAGGAAAAATACAATCTTATCTCAGAAAAGCCGCAGGATTGGATTCAGACAACGCTGAATATTTAGCATCTTATGCTAATGCTCTGATCGAATTCGATAGAGTTCCGATGGCAATCAGAGAATTTCAGAAACTAAGGGCTTTAGGAGAGAAATCAGAAGAAGTGGATGTTTCCTTTCATCTTTACGAGGCCGCTAGGATGTTAATCGATTCAATAAATCTGAAGACAAATTTTGATAGGAGTGAGAAATTTGCACAACAATACACGCCTATAGCAATAGAATTTGCTATTGTTGGCCTAGGTTTCTCTTCAGTAGAAGAAGCCATGGAATATATGGCAACCGAGGAATAAGGGAGGAAATTAACTTGCCTAGCGGCAGGGTGATAGTTGCTTTTGGATACCATGGTGATTGTTTCCATGGTTCTCAAATACAACCAGATATAAGGACTGTAGAAGGATCTCTTCAAAAAGCATTGAAGAAATTAACTTGGTGGTCTGAAGGCTGTTTGGAGATTTGTAGTAGGACGGATGCTGGCGTAAGTGTGCGTATGAATTTAGCATGCATTACACTGCCCAAGTCATTAATTAAGCAAGTACCTCCCAAATCTATGTTAAGGGCAATAAATGATAATCTCCCTACTGGTATGGTGATGTGGCATGTCCAAGAAGTACCTCTCAATACAAGGTCCAGAAAGGCTAATTATAGACACTATTTATATCGACTAGAAGCAGTAGATGATTGGCCATATTTTCCAGAAAAAAACCTCATTGAAGAAGCATGTTCTGCTATACAAGGTAGGCATGATTTTACTAATTTATGTAAGATTGAAGGGGACATAAATCCTATTAGAATTATAGACGAATGTTCTCCATGGGTGGATTCTTCAGGTAAGATTATCGGAATATCAGTAAAAGCAAGAGCTTTTTTATGGAATCAAGTAAGAAGAATAGCTTCTGCAGTTTCAGGAGTCGTATCTGGTAGGATAACTTTAGATGATTTAATTTCTGCTCTTGAGAATCCAGATGTACCTGTTGATCTGGGTAGGGCTAACTCAGATGGGCTAATTCTCTGGTCTATTTCTCATGATGAAATAGATGGCAAGGTTAACTCTATAATCCCTGAAATAAATTTCACCAAAAGGCCGGAAGATACTCGTGAGTACGTACGATGGCTCTCTTTGATGAGGCATGAAATGGCCGCCTTTCTTGAAAGAGAATGGTTAATACGACTCAAATTAGAGTGATGAAAACTAAATCCCCATTATTACATGGCATTATTTCCCGTAAAAATGATTTAGATATTATTTCTGCAGTTTTTACATGTCTTGTCAGATCCGGGATTAGTATAGCACATTCTATCCAGTTCTTCTCGTCTTTCGAGATTTTCGCCTTGAATGCTGTCGCACCTCCAAATGATTTACCTTCTCTTTCAAAACCTTGAATTCTCAAAGCTTTATCGGAATCAGATACTTTTCCTTCATCCAACCCAGAAATTATTCTTAATCTATTATAATTATTAATACAACTTTCGACCAAGTCTACATTCAATGTACCTGGCCATGCACTACTCTCTAATATTCTCTTGAATTGGTCCTGATAATGCTTTTGCGCCATAAAAATATGTGCACGTCCTAGGCCACTAGATACCGCGCCTTGCAGTTTCATATACCTGTCCAGAAAACCACGTTCTTAAGGTTCGGCATTTCTTACTAAAGAGTAAATACTTGCCCATCCTTTGCTATCTGCCATTCTAAAACTTCTACTATTTGACATTCTTTTGAATATATGTCTGTCACCGGGTTAGTATGATTTAGGTGGAAAAACAGTATTTCAGGATCGTTAATATTTTTTTTCCCTAACATCTCTATGGTCTTAGATATAGGAGGATGAGGGACTTTTAACATATCCCTATCTATCAATTCTTGAGAATCCCAAAACGTTCCATCTATCAAAGCATAGTTGATTTGCATATCAGTAAACCATTGCCTAATTGTTTCTTTCTTATATTCACTCAAAGTTTCTTCCCAACTATCGTGATCTGGTAAAAATAATAGTGTTTTATTCGGCCCATGTATCAATATAGCATGAGTATCTGCTTCTTCATCTCTATGTGGTACTTTGATAAATTCTAATTCAAAACCACATGTATAACTTGGCGAAAATGCCCTTCCACTTTTTACTACATTACATCTAAAAGCAGATACAACATTCCTATTCTCTAATACTTCTATGGTTTTTTTGCTGGCAAATAGTGGTAAATCTTTGGAATTCATTACTTCTTTTCCAAATTGACCTAAACCATCTACGTGCCCTAAGTGTACATGTGTTATGGAAACCGTTTCTGGTTTCTCTATATTCTCCAAATTCATTTTTTCTGACCATAGTTTTAGTTGTTCAGATAGGTTCCTTCCTGCTTCTATTAAGTGAAAGCTCCCATCAACACCTTTTATTCCACAGCATACTGGATTTCTTTTTAATTTGTAATTCTCATGAGCTGCGGTACAATTTTTACAAGAACAACCAGCTTGTGGAATTCCTCCATCCTGTGCAGTTCCGAGAATCACTACTTCTACTCCTTCTCTGGACATATTGATTGCAAAAACAATTACAGAATTAAGTATATGTATTATTTTTGTTAAAATTATCCGATGTATCAATGAACCATGTCCCTTGGTGGGATGCATGGCAGCCGACATGTCGTGGATGCGCGAAAGATATGAGTACCTTCAATCACAAGGTTTAGACTGGAATCCTCCAACATTAGAATCAGCCAGTGAACCTAGGTGTATCATGGATGGAAAAGAGATAATAATGCTGTCCGCTAACAATTATCTCAATCTTACTACTCACCCCAAAGTTGTTCAAGCCTCGATTGAAGCCACAATGAAGTACGGTGCGGGATCGGGTTCTGTTAGAGCCATTGCAGGGACATTGGATCTTCATCTACAGGCAGAAAAGGTATGTGCCGAATTTAAAGAAGTTGAAGCAGCATTAATTTATTCTGCAGGTTACACCGTTAATGTAGGGCTAATACCTACTCTTGTAAATGGATCTAATGATCTCATAATTTCAGATGAATTGAATCATGGTTCAATAATTGATGGAGTTAGATTGACTAAAGCTTCCAGAGCAGTATATTCACACAATGATATGGGTGAACTTGAAAATATACTCAATAATAACAAAAATTCTGAGAGAAAATTAATCATAACTGATGGCGTTTTTAGTATGGATGGCGATATCGCACCTCTTGACGAAATAACCAAACTTGGAGAAGAACATGATGCTATGATATTTGTTGACGATTGTCACGGTGAAGGAGTTCTTGGAGGAGGAAAAGGCATTGTCTCACACTTCGGATTACAAGGTAGAGTAAATTTTGAAGTCGGCTCATATTCTAAGGCGTTAGGTGTACAAGGAGGAATTTTGGCAGGTAGTGAAGAAGTCAGAAGACACGCCCTTAATCATAGTCGTTCTTGGCTCCTATCGGGCAGTCAACCACCTGCAGTAGCAGCGGCGCAAAAAGCATCCATAGAAGTTCTCATGACCGAACCTGAGCATGTTCAGAAACTGTGGGATAATACTAATTATTTCAGAAAAAAACTTCAATCTCTCGGCTTTGATACTGGGGCTAGTGAAACTCCAATCATTCCTGTGATGTGCGGAGAAAGTAAGAAAGCTCAAGAAATGTCTAGAGAACTGCGAAATGAAGGAGTAATGGTTGGCGCTATTGTTTTCCCAATGGTCGCTGCAGATAAAGCAAGAGTTCGGGCACAAATGTCCGCTGGACTAAACCGTGAAGATATTGATTTAGTATTATCGGCATTTGAGAATTGTGGTAAAAAAATAGGGCTAATATAGTTTTTTTAACTTTTTAAAATTGCCAATCACATATATACATCAGCGGAGAAGTTATCACTATCTCTCTTTCAGATATGAATCTGAGATTACATGCCCGAGGAAGAGGAACTATTCACAATCACTACTAAGCATCTCAATTCAGGTATGAGAGGGATACCAGTAGGGACATGCCAAACATCGTATGTTGATCCTCTTGAAGGTGTCCATTATGTTGGATATCCAGTTGGCGATTTAGCTAATATGGAAGAAGAAGACGTAGTTTTCCTTTTACTCAATAAGCATCTACCTACATCTGAGGAATCAATTGCGTTCCGAAAAGAACTTACTCATAGAGCAGAAGAAATGCCAACTGGTGCATTAAGGGTCTTGGAATCTTTAACTCCTGGAAGTGGACATCCTATGGATTGGCTTTCTATAGGGATAATGGCATTAGGAGCTGCTGAAACTACGGGAGATTCCAGAATAGACTCTATAAATTTAATAGCCAGAATGCCAGAACTAATGGCACGCATTTTCTTACTTAGAGGCGGTAAAAAAGAATCATTACGGCCACGTAAACCGGAACTAGGTTTAGTTGAGAACTTTGTCCATATGCTTGGAATAGATGGCCCAGAGGCAGAAAAGATGACTCGTGTACTAAAATTCTTTTTCATATTACACATGGACCATGGAGGAGGCAATCTATCTACCTTCTCAGGTAAAGCAGTTGCTTCAGGAAAAGCTTCGGTTTACGCTTCTTTAGCGAGTGCCATGAATGCGTTATCAGGGCCACTACATGGTAGGGCCAACCAATCCTGTCTAGAATTTGTTCAACGAATTGGTACTTCAGATCATTCTGAAATAGAAAAATTTGTTCGTTCAGAATTAGCTGCGCGTAGGCCAATTTACGGGTTTGGGCACGGAGTGCTTAGGGCCGAAGATCCACGTGCTAGACTTTTGATAGAGTTGGGCCAAAAAGTCTGCCCGGATGATTCAAATTTTAAAATAGCCAAAGCACTTCGGGAAATTGTTCCGGATATATTAAAAGAAATACCAAAAATAAGTAATCCATATCCAAATGTAGACCTAGCAAGTGGTAGTTTATTACATTCAGTTGGATTTAGGAAACCAGACTATTATACTACATTTTTTGGATGGGCCCGTGTTGCTGGAATTTGTGCACAAATAATGGATGAAAGAAATTCCCGAGATGGACGAGGGACTCCTATATATAGGCCGAAATATATAGCCGAGAATCAGCCGAAAAAGAGACTCTAGATTATTTACTATGGGTTTTTCCAGTCCCTCTATGCCCGATTATTCTAGATACTTCCCATGGCATATTAGTCGCCTTTGTTTCTTTTAGTATAGTTTCAATATCTCTCTCCCATGACCACTTCTTACTCCAATTAGTTACAAAAGATTCTCTCTCACTATTTGTTAACTCATGCCACGGAGTTATTTCATTTTTGAACTCTGAGATTATAGATTCATGTTCTATTTCTGGAGTATTGTCCAATTCCTCTCTCTTCTCATCGGTTAGGGGTTGTGTTGCTGGTTTCGTCCAACGTGCATGTCCTGTAACCAAGGTTACCATATTCGGAGATAAATCATCAGTTATGCCAGTAAGTCCTGCATCCAAGATTAATCTTTCATATTTCGACTCACAAGGCCAAACATAAATCGGATATCCTCTTCTATATTTATTTAATCTTTCAAGTTTTTTACCTTTTAGCCCTACAGTTAAGCCCATATTAATCCTACTTTCAATGCCTTTAAGATATTGCATGGAGCAAGGCAGCATGGGCGATCCCTCTCTCCTTTGTTTATCCATCAACCTAGGAAGTGAATTAGATAAAAAAGAGGGTGCAGCAACTATTCTTTGTGTTTTCCAAGTACCCCATTGCCTCAGATATGGTCTTATTCTACTAAATTTAAATTTACTTTTTGTTTTTTTTGCTGCAGATATTATTTTTGGTTCAAATGAATAGACTACCGTGCCACTTTCTCCTAAATCTATCGGCTCCAATACTTCTTCTAGATTTTGTATCATTTTAATCATATGCTTTTCTCTAGATTCTCCTCCAAACCATCCTCCTGCCTTTCCACTAGATGGATGCGGAGGTTTCAATTCTATGCAAGAAAATGCTCCTTCTTCAGTCCATCTTCTTACAAAATTATTATTTTCTAATAACTCATCTAGTGTTTCAACATATTCTGGTAATTCTTCCATTATCATTGATTCGGGATAATCTCCATATTCTGTTTTTGAGTCGTGGTGGAGGACTAAGCGTTCATCTTCAGTTAATCTAAGGTCAAATTCTACTCCGTCACTAACTTGCATCCCATGGCATATGGCTTCTATTGTATTCTCCCGGGGCCGCACCCACTCCGCTAAATCTGCCATGCTCTTTCCGAATTGTATTCGTACATAACTCTCATCATTAATTCTTCTGATTAGCCCCAATGATAAAACCCTAGAACATCTCCGAGAGGTTAGGTATTGACATGTCAGAGACAGTAGAATTAGACCGAGAATCAAATCCACAAGCAGTTAGGGGTTATGCATATTTTGACTGGGCCAAATCCTCATTTGAGACGAGTGTCACCGTTGCAGTACTTCCTCTTTGGTTTTCTTATTTATTCTTGAAAGCAAATGGTTTGACTACTACTATAGGTTCGATCGACTTTACCAGCGATGCTATTTGGTCATTTTCTGTTTCCGGTGCAGCATTATTAGTAGCTCTAGTAAGCCCTTCCTTTGGAGTAATAGCCGATCGTCGAGCAATTAAGATGTGGTGGCTAAGGATATTGACATATGTAGGAGCTGGTGCAACTATATTATTGGCAATTGCGCCACTTCTCCCAATTAGCACTCAATGGGTTTGGCTAATGGTTATGTTTGTAATTGCTAATGTCGGTTTAAATGGTTCTAGCGTATTTTACAACTCATTATTGCCTCATATGGGGACAGATGATGAAATGGATGCAATTTCCAATAAAGCATTCGCTTACGGTTACTTTGGAGGAGGAATATTATTACTCATTCATTTAGTGATGACATTAGTACTTGTTGATTCAGATGGAGAGATGTATTCATGGGTAATCCCCTCAATAATGGCCTCATCTGGATTATGGTGGTATGGCTTCGCATTATTGACATTCAAGTGGGTTCCCGAACCTCCTATAGAAAATGAAATGGATTCATTATCTATTTTAGACTCTGCAAAGTTAGCTTTCTCAGAGATTAGAAAAACTCTTAGTGAAGTACCAAAATTTAGGACACTATTTATCTACATGCTAGCATATTTCTTCTTTATTGATGGAATAAATACCGTTACTGCATTAGGCGGAATATATGGTCCTGTAGTTCTTGGAATTACTACTACTTTTTTGATGGTTGCTATATTGATGGTTCAGATTGTTGCAGCCCCTTCTGCACTCGCTTTTACTAGATTGGCTGAAAAAATAGGTACTAAAAAAGCCCTTACAACATCATTAGTTGGTTGGATAGTGCTCTGTTTTGCTGCATTAGCATTTGCACCGCTAGAATTAGACTCCCATGATAAGCATGACATTATGTACGAATGGGACGAATCACAAGATCTCTACACAGTTACTGTGTCTAGCTCTGCTCCTAGTTTAGCACAAAAAATTGAATTTTCCGATTCTGAATTCGATGAGCAAGAGTGGGTAAAAAATTGGGTAGATTACTTCCCCCTAAAACAAGACATATATGTAACTGAATATGTTTTATATGACTGGCAATGGCCTGAAAATGAAGAAAAATTTGTAAAATCTATCTCAATTACTTCTACGGAATTGATAGAATCAGGAATATTAGCCAGTTTCGACGATACTAGATTTAGCGTTAGTATATTACATGAGGATGGTAGTACATATTCTTCAAACGTAGGTATAGATCACCCTACTAATCTCGGCGATGGCGTCTTGGACTTTGTACCAGAAAATGCTCGTAAATATGTTTGGGAGCCTTTGGGCTTGGTCGTAGGGGTTCAATTCATAATACTTGGTGCAGCCATGGGCTCAGTTCTTGGAGGTTCACAAGGTCTCGCTAGAAGCCTCTTTGGCCAGATGGTGCCAGAAACAAGAAGTGCTGAATTTTTCGGCTTCTTTGGATTCTTTGGTAAAGTAGCTGCTTTACTGGGGCCACTTATTTATGGAATTATGACAGTAATGTTTGATAGTAGAGTAGGTATTCTGAGCATTGCAATTCTCATTTTAGCAGGCGCAATAATTCTGAGATCTGTGGATGTTGAGCAGGGTAGGTTGGATGCTCAGGCAGAAGATGCTCGAAATCGTAATTTGAATTAATTTGTTTTATTTAGTAAATACTATCTTATCTACAAATAGAGAAAACTCGAGCAAAATCAACATCGGGCCACCTACTAAGAATAATGAAAGAGGATCGGGAGGAGAAATTAGTGCACCAAACAAAAGTGCTGAGAACCACAAAAAACGTCTATTTTCTAGAATAGATTTTCTTCTGACAATTCCTCCTCTAATCAATAATGTAGTCACCAAGGGTATTTGAAAACCAATTATCGAAGAAAAATATAATCCAGTTATGAATCCAATCCAAGATTTCAAACGCCAAGTTGAGGATAATCCCGAATCCGTCGCATCTCGAGACAGATAATCTAGTAGCATTGGTATTAATATCTCATGCGAGTACAATATTCCTATGATTCCTAATGCTAAAGAAATTAGTATTATGATTATTATTTTCCCGATTTTAGAATCAAAATTAGTCGTATCTTCTCTTCTAGATTTTTTAATTATTTTGTGACTATTGATGGAAATATCAATTATTAATATAAACATAACTAATAAGAAACCAATCTGAGTACCCATTTGAAGCTGCAATAATACTACTTCCATTGGTTGCAAAATAATTATTTGAACATTACTAGGTTTGTAACCTTCAGTACTAAGAAACCATTCAATTATCTCTTCACTAATTGGATATCCGATTACAAAGCCCATGGTGAATACAGTCACGAAAGCATATGCCCTGTTTTGTAAATGCTGAATAAATCCTCTCATCTCTGCGCGAGGTATCATATCTAGATTTTTTTTCTCCATAGTTCTTATTTCACAACCTTTATTCATCTTCTCATAATTATTGATAATAAATCTCCATCTTTTAGGGTATGTTCTAATCCAACTCTTTGCCAATCAAATTTTGCACTAGGCCCCCTAACTCTCGCATATCTAAATTTCCTAACGAAATCTCTATGCAATTTCGCACAAACATCTCTTACTGTGGATGTATCTTTGACAATCAATGGCTCAATCAAATCTGCTTCTTGCCCTTGTGGCTTCAGAAATATCGACATAAAATGTAAATTATTGTAAATAAAATCTTTCATATCTTCTATGCCATAACCAGTTTTTGCAGAAACTTCCAGTACTGGCCATCCATTAGGTAAACTATCTCTTGCTTTCTGTAAATCCTTTTCATTTGCTAAATCAACTTTATTCAGAACTACTACGGCTTTACTGTAAATCCTATTCCCTGCTAACGTATCAACTATATTGTCATCAGTAACATTAGTTCTAAGGGTAACTGTGGCAGAAACAATCCCAAAACTTCTCACAATATCTTGTATTTCTTCTTCTGTCAGATTGGTTTGTTTGACAGTTGATCTTACTACAATACCTCCTCTGTTAGTCCTAGTGATGAAAACTTGAGGTATTGGTTGGTTTAGTCTCAAACCACCTCTCCATAATTCATAGTCTAGGATATTGAAGTGCGACTTTTGGAATGGGTCTACTACGTAAAGGACCATATCTGATCCTCTGATGACATTCAATATTTCTCGACCTCTCCCTTTTCCTTCGGCAGCACCTTTTATCAGCCCAGGAAGATCTAATATCTGTATCTTAGCACCTTTATGTTCCATTAAACCAGGAATGCACGTTAACGTTGTGAATGCAAAATTGCCAACATCTGACTCTACTTCAGTAAGTTGTGAGATGAGACTGGACTTTCCTACACTAGGAAAACCTACCAATGCTACCGATGCATCTCCAGATTTCTTAACTTCAAAACCCGGTCCTCCGCCACTGGCCTTTGCATGGGCTTGTGCTTTTTCTTTCCTCTCTCTTAGAGCAGCTATTTTGGCCTTTAATTTCCCAAGGTGCCCTTGCGTAGCCTTATTTGATTTTGTCTTGGTAATTTCATCTTCCAATGACTTGATTTGTTCTTCAATGGTCGCCATTGTTCTTCCTCTCCTTTGCAACTAGTTTTGTCTAGATTTTTCAGTTTACGTGCTTAACGCTCCGGCACATGTTATTGAATCCGGGGGCTCATTATATAGTTCCACACTGAGTAAGGCTTATTCTACTTACGCGAAGAGGAATATACAGATGGCAGATGTAATACTCTATCTTGTCAATCGAAAATCTTTTTCTTTAATATTGAATTACACAGTATCTCATCTAATTGATTTATTAAATAAAAAAGAATTAAGTATTATTCGCCCGCAAATAGATTCTGAATTCCATCGGGATTTTGATGTAGACATCGAGGGCGATATTTTGGAAATTTTTGATAAAAGTGAAGATTCCATAGATACTACTAAAAAAATTTCTGATATTAATTCTGAATTCAAAAATGACTTAATATTATTACTTGCAAAATGGTCTTCAGTTGCCCAATGGAGTTGCTGGGATGCAAGATTATTTCTGTATGTAGAGCCATTTTTAGAAAAAGATATAATTAGTGTGGATGAGTTTTTAGAACCTAAAATATGGCATATCTTCCAACATCAATTGTCTAAATTAGATCAACGTTTTTTTACAGAATCTATAGTATTGGATTGGATGTCTCGTAGGGAAAAATTAGGAGAGACAATGGAACCATCAGAAGATCCAAAGATCCTACCTACAATGAATTCACATAATGAATCCAGCCAATTGTTATTTAATTTTATTAAAAAAACATCGCAGCCAGAATTGGATTTAATGATAGGACGAGACTATTTGAATTCTGAATTGTGGCATTTAGGAAAGGATAAGATTAGTAGTTACTGAGGTAGATAAGATGTCAGAACTCCCCTTGAATCCTCTTCCTCCAAACATCTCAACAGCCCCTGGGGTAGTAGTATTGGGACGCTTTCAGCCTCTTCATCTAGGGCATATTTCACTAATTGAAGCTGCAGAAAAATGGCGTTTAGAAAATTATCCTAATTCACCACTTGTGCTGTGCATAGGCTCTTCAAATAGGCCAGAATCTATGGAAAATCCCTGGAGCTATAGGGAAAGAGAAGCAATGATAAATATATGGTTAAAAAATCAAGAAGGTTTTGATAATGTGGAAATAGTTAGCATTCCTGATATTGAAAATCCTCCCAAATGGGTAGATCACGCAGAAAAATATCATGGTAAAAATGGTTTCTTTTTTACTAGCGACAATTCTTCTGCAGAACTCTATAGTGAAGCAGGCTGGAATGTAATCAGACATACTTTCGAAAAACGAAATCAATTCGAAGGATGGAGAGTTAGGGCTACGGCGCTCATGCTATCGACAATAAGCGATGAAGATGCTATTAGAACAATTCTTTCTATATCGATGCCAGAATCTATAATTAATTATCTGATTGAAATAGACGGATTAAGAAGGTTAGCCTTCTTAGTCGAAGGAGGAGAGCCAGTAGGGTGAAAATTCTTCACCATTCTATCGCATTCGCTCCCCATGCCAAACCTCCTCCAAAACCTACTGTAATCACCAGATCCCCCGGTTTTATTATTCCTTCTTTAACTGATTCTGCCAAAGCAATAGGTACACTTGCTGCTGCTGTATTGCCATATTTATCCAAATTCATAAACACTTTATCCATAGGTAATCCGAGATTCTCCATTCCAGCTTTAATTATATTGAAATTAGCTTGATGGGGTATTATCATATCAATATCTTTTATTTCCATATTGATCTGTTTTAATAATTCCTTTACTGCTTGAGGAAATGCCTCAATAGCAAAATTCCATACTGCACGTCCATCCATATGAAAATATTGCTCACCCTCTAATGAATCACTGGATGAGATTGGTTTCTTAATCCCTCCAGCAGGTATCTGTATGACTTCTGCACCCGAACCATCAGATTTTAACCAACTACCAATTATTCCTCTTCCATTTTCTATCTTCTGTAATATTGCTGCTCCTGCACCATCTCCAAATAAAACACAAGTTGCCCTATCTTCCCAGTTGACAATCCTACTGTAAACTTCTGAACCAATTACCAACACATTATCATAGTTTGAATCGATAACAAATTTCGACCCTATTTCAAGTGCATGAACCCAACCAGAACAAACAGCATTAATATCGAAAGCACCAGCATTTTTGCAACCAAGTTTGTGTTGAGTAATACTTGCTGTTGATGAAAGAGGAACATCCGGACTACTAGTGGCAAGTATGATTAAATCTATATCCTCAGGACGGACTTTTGCTTCTCTCATCGCTTCTATTGATGCCATGACTGCCAAATCACTTGTACAAATGTCTTTTTCAGCAATTCTTCGTTCCTTTATTCCTGTTTTACTAGTAATCCACTCGTCACTGGTATCTACTATATTCTCCCAATCATAATTTGTCATAATTTTCGGAGGGACATAGTATCCCAAGCCTACAATGCCTGCCGCTGTCATATTATTCATTTCGTTCGAGAGACACTAGACTTTCACATTTACTGCATTATTCATGTTTAATGCATATATTCATTGGCTCTGAAAAGAAACTCAAACTCCATCTTCCACCTTCTCTTCCAATACCACTGTCTTTAACTCCTCCAAACGGAACTCTCAAATCTCTATGTAACCATGTATTAATCCAAATCATCCCAGTTTGGATGGACTCTGATACTCTCTTGCCCTTCTCTATATCCTTTGTCCAGATACTTCCTGCAAGCCCATATCTCGTATTATTGACCATTTTTATTAAATCCTCCTCTCTTTTGAATTTATGTAATGTCACTATCGGCCCAAATATTTCTTCTTTTGAGCATCTTGATTCATGACTCAAACCTTCAACTACAACTGGAGCAATCCAATTCCCTTTCTCGAGATTTTTTGGTAAGCATGGAATGCCACCAGTTAGTAACACTCCTCCTTCTTCTAGAGCCAAATTGGAATAATATTTTATCTTTTCAAGATGTTCCCTTGAAATCAATGCTCCCAAATCTGTCTCTTCATCAAGTGGATTTCCTATTTTCATATCTTCGACAGCATCCACTAACCTACTCTTAAAGTCATCATATATTTCTTCTTCAATGAAAATACGTGAACCACATAAACAAATTTGACCCTGATTCAAGAAACCTGATCTGACTACTCCTGCTACCGTCTTATCTATCTCACAATCTGCAAATACTATACTTGAATTCTTTCCTCCCAATTCAAGGCTGAGTTTTTTGAAAGAAGAAGCCGCAGATGATGCAACTTTTGATCCCGTCACAGTACCTCCGGTGAATGAAACAAAATCAATGCCTGAATTTTCTACTAATTGGCTACCTGTTTCTGCCCCATTCCCATGTATTAGATTAATTACTCCTGCTGGTAAACCAATATCATGTACGGCACGCATCAGTAAATCCGCAGTCATCGGCGTAAGTTCACTAGGTTTACACACTACTGTATTGCCCATTCCTATCGCAGGAGCAACCTTCCAAGATAATAGATAAAGTGGCAAATTCCATGGAGTTATCAACGCACCTACTCCGATAGATTTCTGAATTACATAATTTGTTGCATCTGCCATTTCGAATTCTTCTGTTTTCAAATTTTTTATCATTTCTGAGAAAAATCTAAAATTAGCCACAGATCTTTTAGCATCCACACTTCTTGATAATGAGATTGGTTTACCAGTATCTGTACTTTCCAATTGTGCAATCTCTTCAAACATTTCTTCTAATTTATTCGCTATCTTATCTAGCCATACGGACCTCTCTTGATGGGTAAGTTTGCTCCAACTAGGATGTGCAATTTTAGCCGATTTTATTGCTTCAGCAACATCTTTAGAATTTGAAATCGGAACTTTACAAATCTCATCTCCTGTTGCAGGATTAAGATTTGTAATCCATTCATCACTTGTTTGGGGGCAAAATTTACCTCCAATGTAATTCATTAAATACACTTCATCACCCATCTATGCCTTCATTTCCAAAAGGATCATGTCTAGTAGTATTTGCAGTATATTCTTTCCAGTCTAGAGAAAAACTATCTTGATTGGGATCCCATTCATCCCATGTTACTACTTCTTCAAGATTCTCAAGATACTTCGGAGGAACTATTCCAGGGACGATAAATGCCTTTTGTCTATGTAACGGGTATGGATTTCTCAACTCTATTCCCAATACGCCTAATACTGCTCTTGTGACATACCAAGTAGCTTGTGAATTCCATCCATGAGCTATCTTAATTACAATCCCTAGACCTTTTGGCCATTCTGGATGAATTATCGACAGCCCAAGTAAACCATCTGCGCCTTCTTTCGCTATTAACGTGCCCTTGCCAGCCTTAATACATGTTGAATCTAGTCTATTGAAACCTCCAATTAAATCCGGATGTTTATTCATGGCCTCCCAAATCCAATCATCTTCTCTTTCTGATGCTAGACCTGCAAACATTATGGCCAGTTCATCAACTGTGTTGGATACAGTTGGTAATCCACAACCATCTTTGGCTACTCTAATAGGTTTCCAGTTAGGCTTATTCATCAATCTTCTTAAAACATTTAAGAATTCTGGAAACCATTCCGAACTCGGTAATGTATAGCCAGCCCTACTCATTCCCATCCTACGCATGCCTCTTAGCATAGCAGCATGTTCTCCAGAGCAAGTATGAAACCATCTCCTTGGCCTCCTTACTTGCCTGCCAAATTGTATCAAAGGGACATCTAGTGGGCACTGCATCAATCCCCACTCCGACTCACTTAGCAAAGATTGAGCAGCAGCCACATGCTCCGTATCTCCATTGTGTGAAGAACATCCTATTGCTTTTTGCTCCCACGTTATCTTCTCATCCTCTAAAGCATCAACAAAAGTTTTCATCATCAATGGCTTCATCATAGATCTGCCATATACCAAGACATTACCTCCAAATGAATGTATTATCTCATCACCATGTGCCCAAGCAATTGCTCCATGAATGGTATTCTCTGATACATCCATCCTCCGAAAATCAACCAAAGGCTCCCATTCCACATCTCTTCCAGTTGCAATGCCCGAGAATTTCTCTCCAAGGGGAGTTGTTGGATATACTTCTGAACCTGGTCTGCCCGGGGATACACTAGATGGCCTATGCTTAAATTCATCAGACATTTTATTCTACCTCATTTATTATTGGAACTACTTTATTCATAAAAGCACTCATGTTTCTCTTAACTCGCTCACTATCATGGTTAAAGAAGTCAAACCAACACATTAATCTATCATTTTCATCAAATCTTTCTATTATCTGTTCTGCAACTTGATCAACATTCCCTATAACTGCATTATCTGTTGCCCTTTCTAACTTATTTGGATCTATAGTTCCTTCTAGCGCATTCCAATATATGGATAGGGCCCTTCGAGCTTCTTCTTTGGCTGCAACACTCCTTTCTTCAGGAGATAAGTTTTCTTCATCATTAATGAATATCATAATAGTTCTTGGCATCATACTTCTTTCCCACGGGCCACCATCTTTATGGTAATATTTTGAGAATCTTTGATGTGTTTCTTCAATAATATGAGGAGGAGTTATGCTGAGATTAAATACTTGCACTGGCATCCATTTGTTGACTTCAATTTGTAGTTTCTTATCATGACTTCCGATTATTACATTCAATAATTCACGCCTCCAATTCTGAGGTATGGTTTTTATCTGTTCAAATTGATATCTTTGAGGTATATTTATTTCATCAGGTAAGGAATCTAATGAGTTAACTTTCTTCGCTATTTCTTGGACTTTTCGCCAATCTTCCTCTGTATAAAAATTATCTCTCGTCAATATCGTTTTTCTAATATCTTGACTAGATATTATCTCTCCATTTAACAGCCTAAGAAATATTTCACTTGCTTCAGCAAATATCTGGCCTCTTAAAGCAGGCCAAGCAACTTCTTCTATCTCATTTCTAGGAACTATTCCGTATGGTCTAGCCATGAATTCAAATCTTCCTGCAGAATATCCAATATGTAAACGTCTATTTTCATCTCTTCTCATTCCATGTAATGTTAGGAATGAACCAATCCTCTCAGCATGCGCAATCGGCCCACCACTCGCAAGTATGCTCATAACGGCACTACCTACTTCCATTTTCTTAGTTCTTGAAAACATTTCACGTGCAATTTGAACAAAGTCTGTACAAAGCCCCACTTCTCCAGGGTAATGAGGGACTACTGGTTTTTCATTCATCTTTTGTACTTCAGTTGAAAGATGTGCCTGAGCAACCCAACCTACTCCAAAGCCTAACTCATCTGCTAACTCTACTTGATCGAAAAAATTCCTAAACATCTCCTTTTCAGTAGGTACATACTCCGATGAATCGGGAGTTTGAGAAATCGAGAAAAATATGTCATATTCCATATTATCCCTCAAATAGACCGCATTCTTCCACCATCAACGGCTAAACTTATTCCTCTTATCGCCCCACTACTCGGTAGACTCAGCCAAGTAATTGCGTTGGCTGTTTCCAATGGATCTATTAATCTCTGAATCGGAACACTATTCATCCATTCTTCTCGGACTGAATTAATTGATTTACCTGTCTTCTCAGAAATCGACTTAGAAAGTGACGATAGCCTATCAGTATCAGTAAAACCAGGTAATATATTATTTATCGTGATACATGGATTTATCTCTCTGCTGAGTGATTTAGACCATGATGCCATCGCTCCTCGTAATGTATTTGAGAGCCCAATATTATCTATCGGTTCTCTAACCGATGTAGAAATGACATTTATTATTCTCCCCATTTGGCTTCTTTCCATGCCCGGAATGAGCAATTTAGTTATTACATGCGAGGCATACAAATGTCTTTTGAAAGGTCCATCAAAATCTGTTATATCATTTTCAATTAATGGCCCTCCAGGGGGTCCTCCAGAATTATTTATCAATATTTGAATATCTCCAACTTCACCTATTAATGTCAAGATATTCTCTTCTATAGCCTCAATATCTTCTAAATCCATGACTAATATCTTGTGCCCTTCGCCATGAAGTTCAGAAACAACTTCGTTTAATTCTAACTTACTCCTAGCGCATAGTATTACTCTCGCACCGGCTCTAGATAACATCTGAGCAGTAGCCTTACCTATTCCTTTAGATGCACCGCATACAAGAGCCGTATATCCTTTTAATATCTCATCTGCAAACGAAAATTCTTCTTTCAATAATTTATTCATAATTTCACCTTAGTCAATATAATGCGCATAAGTTTCATCCTGTAATTTCTGCCTCACTACTCGTAAAATTTCTTCAGATGCGTTTCGGAAGGTAGGATTTTCACTATCTCCCTGCGGCCTTCTTAGTTCACTCCATATGCCTTCATCATAAGCGATTAGCGCTTCTTTCATCAAAATTCCTGCTAATATTAATGTTTCAAAACATAGATCTTCATAAGTCATCCCTCTTTTAACTTGGACTTCTCTTCTCATAAGTAAATGTCCAGTGTCTATTCCATTATCACAAAAATGAGTTGATGAACCGATTGGTATATCGTGATAGACAGACCAAGCAGGAGATGCAGATCCCCTACATTCTGGTAAAAGACCTGGGTGAGAATTAATCACACCATCTTTCGGGAAGTCAAGAATCTCTCCTCTAATTATTCTAGTTCCTCCAAAAACGATTAAGTCCAATTCAATGCCCCTAATCAGAGGCATTACTTGTTCAGAATTGTGAATCGTTACTGAGACAATTTTTGTATCTAATTCTTTCACTTGCTCTCGAATTGGAGGGGCTATAGGATTCCCCTCAATTCTTTTCAAGAACTTCTTTCTTTCTTCATCAGCTATTTCAGAATCTTCTTCGATAATAATTTCCGGAACGAAACCCTCTGAAAGAATTTGTTGTAGCATCTCTCGCCCATATGGATGGCCTTTCAGTAGTAAGAATGCAAATTTCGGCTTTGCCATATTATCGTTCCTCGGAAGGGGCGAACATACCCATTCTTTTCGGTCAAATGTAATGAATCAAGGCGTTACACGACTTCTATCTCGAGGGAAAAGCACAACTTCTCTTACATTCCCTGCTCCTGTCAGGACCATCAAGAGTCTTGCAACTCCTAGCCCCCACCCTGCATGAGGAGGTGCACCATACCTGAAACCATCAGTATAAAATGTAAAATCATCAGGATTTAGTCCCATATTTCTGAGATTTTGCTCCAAAACGTCTACTCGATGCTCTCTTTGACCTCCAGAAGTCATTTCATCTCTCCCATAGTTAAGGTCAAATCCTCGACTTAATTGACCCCCTGTTGTTCCCTTTTCATCTTCTCTGTGGTGGATATAGAAAGGCTTCATTGACATAGGCCATCTTGGAAGGAAATGAAATCCTGGATATTTGGCCGCAATGATGTCACAGTGATGACTTTCTATATCGTCTCCCCATTCAATATCTCCTCCTCCTGATTTTACAATTTCTATTGCATCACAGTAAGGTATACGAGGGAATGGTAAACTCGGAACTTCGACCTCAATCTCTTTGTTACCTTGACTAACTCTATACTCATTAATGACATCTATCAAATTCTGATCATTCTCGACAACATTACTCCAGATATGATGTATCATTCTTTCTTGAACGCCCATTACGTCTTCATCATCCATCCACGCACCTTCTATATCAAAAGAGATAAATTCATTCAGATGCCGATAAGTATCATGTTTTTCAGCTCTAAACGCAGGTCCAATTTCAAAAACCCTCTCTAATCCACCTAAAACTGCTAATTGCTTGTACAGTTGCGGTGATTGACTTAGAAATGCCGGAGTATCAAAATACATCATAGGGAAAAGATTTGTTCCACCTTCCGAAGCACTCGCAATAATTTTTGGACTATTCATTTCCATAAATCCTTCTTTAATCAAATGCCCTCTGCCGTATTCTAGGACTTTACTACGAAGTTGAAACATAGCATTGACATGCATTCTTCGTAAGTCCAGATGTCTATTATCTAGTCTGACATCTAACCCTACATGAACATCATCTATAACGCCGACTGGCAAGGGTGCGATAGCATCCGCTAAAATCGATCCAAATTTCACATTTATCTCATACTCAGGAGGAGGAGGGGACTCTCCTTCAGCAGTTTTAGGGGGCCTTTTTTGGGCCACTGTTCCTTTTACTTGAACAGTTGATTCGCGAGTTGAATTTTGTATAGAATCAAATACTTCTTCATTCATATTATCCTTTTTTAGAAAGGCTTGTATTTTTCCAGTCCCATCTCTCAACATTAAGAAGCAAATTGCCCCTCTTCCTCTTACAGTTTCTGCATAACCTGCTATTACAACTTCCTTTCCTAGGAGTTCAGAACCATTTTCTATAATTTGTCCGATTGTATGTGTCCTGTAAGCAGTTGACTTCCAATGACTACTGTCTCTCATATCAGTCCCGAGTATCTGCATAGTTATGAAA
This sequence comes from Methanobacteriota archaeon, assembly GCA_002731195.1. Classification (GTDB taxonomy): domain Archaea; phylum Thermoplasmatota; class Poseidoniia; order Poseidoniales; family Thalassarchaeaceae; genus MGIIb-O3. The sequence continues at coordinate 57,208 of PCAI01000015.1, forward strand.
GATATTACAAAGAGTAACTTGTATGGTCTTATTCTTCATCATCTCTGGAAATTTTGGCACCCATAATGAGAAATGCTGTATGTCCAATTGGAGTATTGCCGGGCCTCACCCCTCCTTTACTTGCCTTTGTCCATTTTCTCTCAATCATTTCGCCCGCCCACTCGACAATCATTCCACATTCTTCAATTGCTTCCCATGATTTTTCAAGTTGTATTGTAGTAGGGCAGTAGCATGCTAATTTTCCGCCTGGTCTCAAGTATTCTTCAACAATCGGCACTATTTCCCATGGTTCAGCAATATCTATTATTGCAGCATCCATGGAATCACAGATATTCATTATGGTGTCTCTCGAATCTCTAAAGTCTCCTTCAAATAAGTACCAATCCGGAAATTCAGGCAGAATTTCCCTCAAGCGTTCCATATTTTCTTTACCTACAATTGCATGTTCTGGCCTTGACTCAACAGAAATCAATATTCCTTTTTCTCCCATTACGCTCGCCAAATGCATCGCTAGTCCAGCAGAACCATGTCCTCCCTCTAAAATCCTTGAACCAATCCCGATACCCATCCATGAAATTAAAAAACCAGAGTCTTTTATGCCGATTACTTGAGCTCTTCTGGACATATTTCTTCTAGCTTCTACAAGTGTTGGTTTTACTATAGTTAGTGATTTTTGCCCGACTATAATCCTATCTCCTATTGAATAACCATCAAGTAACTGGGCAGCATCAAATCTCCCTAATCCTTTTATTTTTACTTCACCAGGAGTTTTTTGTAGTAAATATGCTCTTCCATCATCTTCTCTGAGTGCAACCCATTCTCCTGGGTCTACTATTTCCATGACCTTCCGAGTTCTTTTCATGTTTCAATACCTTCTATTAATTTAAAACAGAGTCAATTAAGATATTTGCCTCCTATATCATTAAATCATGTCGCCACTCCGTCTTTTACGTGG
>PCAI01000016.1 GCA_002731195.1 Methanobacteriota archaeon
ACAAACCTCCCCCATGTATTATTCAGGTGAATACGGTAGAGGTCTGACGTATACATCATCTTCTGCCAGAGAACCCGAGGGTTCTTCAGTTCCTGTGGTTCCGGTGGTTCCTTCCCCGTCACCATCCTGTAGAAATCGGGGGGACTAAGGTACTTCACAGCCTTAGTCCCAGCATCCCCAGAACACGCGCTACATAACCCACACTCCTCCGAGAAGCAACTGGAAGACATATTTCTTCTTTTATTCTTTTTAATATATATCACTAACAGTTTCAAATTTGATGTAACAACTATTATTTAAATATTTAACTCTAATAAATAATAAATAATAAATAATAAATAATAAATAATAAATAATAAATAATGACTGAAGTTGAAAATTACGGTGTTATTGAACAGGAACACTCCCACATTGATTTTGGAGAAAATGGAAATATTAATTTCGTTATCGAAGAAAAACCAAAAGAAGATGAATTATTAATTGCCGAAAACAGCAAAATTAATCAAAATAAACAAAGGTGTCAATTCATCAAAAAAAATGGTAAAAGATGTAGACAAGTTGGAAAACCATCTCAATCTGGTGGTCCAATTATTAATGGATACTGTTCTTATCATCGAAAAATAAAATAATCATAGTATAATTATATAAAGGAGATCTTATAAATAAGTTATAAAATGGAAGATAAAGAAGTAAATACTATTATTCACAAAGAATATTTACGACAAAAAAATGGTATCGAATTAATCGCAAGTGAGAACTTTACCTCCCAAAATGTATTGGATGCCCTAGGATCAATAATGACAAATAAATACAGTGAAGGTCAACCTGGTAAAAGATACTATGGAGGAAATGAATATATCGATGAAATGGAACTCCTCTGTAAAAAAAGGGCGCTCGAATTATTTGATCTTAACCCAACCGAATGGGATGTTAATGTTCAACCCTATTCTGGTTCACCTGCTAATTTCGCAGTCTATACTGCCCTTCTTAATCCCCACGATAGAATCATGGGATTAGATCTACCCAGCGGTGGTCACTTAACTCACGGATACTACAGTAACAAGAAAAAAATCTCTGCCACAAGTATTTATTTTGAATCTCTACCTTATGTGGTTAATAAAGAAACAGGTCTCATTGATTATGATGATTTAGAAAATAAAGCACTGTTATTTAGACCAAAATGTATCATTGCAGGAGGTTCTGCTTATCCAAGGGATTGGGATTATGAAAGAATATCGAAAATAGCAAAGAATATTGATGCATATTTATTAGTCGATATGGCTCATATAGCAGGTCTAGTTGCGACAAAGCAAGCAAACAATCCTTTTCTATATGCTGATGTAGTTACAACAACAACACACAAAAGTCTAAGAGGTCCAAGGTCAGGAATGATCTTTAGTCATAAACATTTATCTGAAAAAATTGATTTTGCTGTTTTCCCTTCTCTACAAGGTGGTCCTCATAATAATGTTATTTCCGCAGTCGCAGTTGCTCTTAAAGAAGCCATGGAACCAGAATTTAAAGAGTATATATTAAATGTTAAAGAAAATGCACAAGAATTAGCAAATGAATTAATTAACCTTGATTATAAACTCGCAACAAATGGAACAGAGAATCATTTATTATTAATTAATTTAAGGGATAAAAATATAACTGGAAGTAAAATTGAATTCATTCTTGAAAGAGTTAATATAAGCGTTAATAAAAATTCAATTATAGGTGATAAAAGTGCATTATCTCCAGGTGGTATTCGCATTGGTTTATGTGCTATGACTACAAGAGGTCTTAAAAAAGAACACTGTTTAACCCTCGCAAAGTTAATTCACCGATCAATACAATTTGCTCTTCAAATTCAGGAAGATAACAAAGAAAATGTTGTTAAATTAAATGACTTTAAACATTTCATCAATAATTTATCATTGGATAATGACTTATACAAAAGATTAGAAGATATACAAAAAGATGTCTTCGATTTTTCGAAACAATTTACCTTTGATTATAAAATTTAAATAAAATAATAATATATATGAAAGTTGGTTTTATTGTTGGGAAAGATGATGAAATATATTCAGATGATAATTTATACGATATTACCCCTAAGAAATACCTTCAATATGAAGAACTAAACACAGATGTTGCAATAGCAATGACCATTAAACAATCTTACCCCGATATTAATGTTGATATAATACTTCCGAAAGATATTTCTCTTCAAAGATTAAAAAAAAATGATGTTAATTTTATCTTAGGTTATGATTGTATTAATCAAATTGTTGGAGAACCATACGTTAAAAAGTTTACAGGTAAAACTGGATATAATAAATTAAGATCGATTTATTCTAATAAATCTGCGAAAGTCTTTCCCCCCATTGAATTTCTCGATTTTATATGGAGTAAAGACAAATATCTTGAAAAGTTTTATAAAAAGAAGATTCCCATTACACCAACAATTACAGTATCGACATTTAATACCTCCAAAATAATAAGTTCGGTTCAAAAGAAAAATTGGCAACAATTTATCATTAAACCCGTTGGAGGGACTGTGGCTATTGGTTTCGAAAGATTTAAATTATCAGAATGCCTAAAGAATCCTCTTCTAATTCAAGAATACTTTAACAACAATAAAAAAGACTATAGTAAATTCTTAATTCAAGAACTTATCACAGGTTTTAGAAAACATGGAGAAATTAAAATGTTCTGGATTAATGGTGAATATTCCTATGCTGTAAATACAGTTGATAGAGGAGAAGATAATTATAAAGTTAAAATTGTAAAGGATAAAAAGATACTTGAAGAATGTAAAAAATTTGGACAAAATACGATTAATGCTCTCCCCAAAATTAAAGTGGGGGGAAAGGTAATTAAACCTGCCCTAGTTAGAACGGATTTTACTTGTTGTTTAAATAATAGTATGCACTTACCTCAATATTATTTCTTAAATGAAGTAGAACATCAAGATGCTGGTTCATATGTTAATAATGAAAATATTAAATATCCTTATGTTCAAGTAATGGCAGATACATTTGTAAAAAAAGCACATGAATTAATTAACGCTGGTTTCTAATTTCTTTAGTAATAACATTTGTTTTGCTCTTCTTTCATATTTCATTAAACATTCCATAGTAAGGGAATTTAATGGATATTTATCAATATCTACAGGGAAGTAACGGTATTGATTCTGAATATTCCTTTTTTTTAGTTTATTTTTAGATGGGTCTCGCATAAATTTATATCCGTTCGTACAAAATACATATTTATTATTATTAATTAGTTCTTGCATATATTTAATTATATCATCATCTTCCCAATGTTGGATAACATCTTTAATTATAATCAAATCATATCCATGGGGTATAAAATCCTCACTTAATGATTTATGTTGAAATCGGATATTCTTTTTTTGATAGTTCTTTTTATTTTCTTTGATTACAGATTCAACACAATCAATGCCCAAATACTTACAGGTCCCAAAATTAATATATTGACTGAACTTCCAATCACCACATCCTATATCACAAATGGTTTTAATATTATATGTTTTTAATATATCTTCTAACTTCTCGATATATTTCTTGTTATCTATAGACATATTTGAGCCTGTTCCACTTCCATCACCCCAACGATTCTTATTATATATCTCAGTAAATACTCCTTCCATATTATTTAATATTTATAGTAATATATTAATTATTAATACTAAACAAAAAAAATTATTATTCTGTTCTTTATATTTTATGTTTTTATGTTTTCTTTTTAATCGGAATACCTTAATAGACCGATCCACTCCGTTTTCTTTTACCCATATCCCTTGTCATTTGTTTAAGTTCATCACGAATTTTCTTAAGTTGCCACGTAATGTTTAGATCCTCAATGATCTTCTTTTGTTTAGGGTATATTTGTGTATGCCCACCAAGACTTCCCCAAAGTCGAATTGGGCCTTCCCCCGAATCAAGTTCTTCAAGAAGACCATTAATCATTGGTGACCAGGTATCTGGTTCCTCTTTCCAAATAGAACCTGCTCCAGTTTCAAAGAATGATTCATTTCGATGCATTGAATTCATCCAAGAATTGGTTACAACTGTAAATGTAGATGCTTTCTTCTTATTTCCATCACTAAGTGATATTACCTCATTGTTAGTATCATTCTTCTTACCACGTCTTGTACTTGAGAAAACATTATAGTATACATCCTTATTTTCTCGATCACCTCCTGGAAAACTGTTCCAATCAGGAATATCTGCAAAGAACTTAGTAATCTTGCGGAAGTTCACAGGAATAGTAACCGTCTTGACCCCATGGTTTAGATTTTCTAGATGTTCTTGGTTCTTTTTCTTGTTCTCATTTGCCTCATTTCTATTTTCATAAATGCTTCGTTGCATGTTCATGTAGTACTTGTTACGATTACACCATCTTCTCCAGGAACTCTGGATTTTATATGAAGAAATCTGTTCCTTTACTCTTGTAAGGATACTCATTGCGACTGTTTGTGCACTATTCAGTTCAGTCATAGATTGACGTTTATGTGTTACTTTCTTAAATAAAAATTTTTCAAATTTATCAAGGTAGTTAATTTAAATTTGACGTTTACCAGAAAAGAATCAACCAATTAACTAAAGATGTGTTCTCCTATAACGGGCATCTGTACATTTCTACTCTTCATATGCTCTCTTTCCCTATTAATTATTTAATTGGTCTCCTCATTGTAGGAAATGGATTTTTATCATAACAGTCCCACTCAAGATAAATCGAGGGATCTTCAATGAATCCGAACTTTTCATAGAACTCCATAAGTCTCATTTGACTCTTCTTACCTCTTTGATACCAGTATCCGCCATATTCATTATCTTTAGGATCTTCAGATATTCTTTTTTGTGTATGTTTCCCATGTTTATCTTCTTCATATGCAGAATTATCTGCGTCGAAGTATTCTTTAATACATGAATAGACATAGTCCGCTCCAATATTGTAATATGGTGTATCCCCCCCATTTGCTTTGCGCATACTTTTTCTCCATAATTCATGTGAAATGATATCCAATACTTCTTCTGTTGGATACCAATCTTCTTCGAATTCTTCTTCGGAACCATATTCTGATTCTGATTCGGATTCATATTCTTCTTCTGATTCTGATTGATCATCTTCGTATGCTCTCCAAGCATACTCATTTGAAACCTCGAGAATTATGTCGTCAAACTTACAGTCGATTGTTAATTGAATTATAATATCCATCATATCACTACCAATCCCCCGCTTATCAGAGAAAGGTGATGACACAATCAAGGGTATGGAGATTACCTTTCTTTCGGGGTAAGGGTGGATGTTCTCCTGAGTTAGAATGATATACCCATGAATTCGGTTCATTGGATTTTCATAACTATAACGATGTTTAATTCGTCTTCTACGTATTGCTCCAGCCTTTCTCATCTTCTTCTTGATACCTTTCTTTGTTACGATGTGATGATCACTTTCAGAAAGGTCGACCATACAGAGAATGATCGTTCTTGATTTATTTTCTTCGTGAGTGTCATTCAACCACCGTTGAATATCACCTTCAACAAAGAAATCTTCTCCATAGTAATCATAGAGTTCTTCTCCATACTTATATAGGAACTCTTTTAAGGAGATCATGTTGAGACCAGATCTCTTTGAAGGAGTTGTCGTTGTTTTTCCTCTCAAAAGAGCATTGTACAATTCTGCACTCATTTCTCTTAATTCGTTCTCTTATTCTTTTCTTATCTTTACAAATAAAAAATAAACATATTCAAATTTATCTTCCATACTTAAAAGGACGTTAAATACTTAATCGTCATCGGAACTATAGTCTTCATCAGAACTTTCTTCTTCAGAAGAGTAATATTCTTCTTCGGATTCATCGTCATATCCTTCGATAATATAGGTAACATCACCATTCATTATCCATAGTACTTCTTCATCGTCATCGTCATCGTCATCGTCACCGTCATCGTCATCGTCATCGTCATCGTCATATTCTTCTTCGGATTCATCGTCATATTCTTCGGATTCGTCAATTGATTCTTCGAGTGGATAAGGATTTCCATAATAAAGTTCTTCTAGACTCTTCCATGGTGTATAAATATTCATTAATTACTTTTATTAAAGATAAGTACTAAAGTATCAAATTTATTAAACTTTAAGGATTTGTGTGAGGTCGCGATGGCGCACTTAGCTTTCTTGCATCGTGATAGTATTCCNGGGGATGAATTTTATCTATCGGAATAGGGCGCCGAAGGTCCTGCNNACCNCGNTTATACNGCACTGGTAGACCCACNCGGTAATGTAAACTAATCCTTAACATATTGATTTTGTCTTTCTCATCNTGACTTTGACGAATGTGANCAGAGATGGCACGACTTCCTGTATTTATACACCACTCCCTTAAATCTTTTGAGATCTTTCGTTTGTTGATGAAGACATTCAGGTATTCACGAAAGTACGAATGGGTGTCCGAATCGAGGTCCCACGCGAACATCATAAGAGTGTAGAGGTACAACATTCAGTTACTATTTATCCTAAGAAAGAATCAAATTTAAAAAAAAATTAATATTTATCTAACTACCCGGTCCGGCAAACCGCTATCTATCCTAACTACCTAATCTATATTTCCATCTACAACAACGCCAGTATCGGTAGCGATGATTACCGTACTATCGCGAGTTTACCCCACGTTCACGTCATAGATGTCGAGAGTCACAGTTAATCACTCTAAATGAGATCATTGTTGGCCCCTGTGTCCCAGACTATACTCTGATAGGGACTGACTCAATTGTCAATGTCCACATACAGAGCGCGCACATACTGCTCATCTGGGTTAAAAGATTCTCTCGAAGGTCGTGGCTAGGGACCCGAAATAATCTATCTAATCTTAAACTATCTAACTCATAACAATGACTACGATTATTATCATTGGAATGAGACACATACTATTATCACTTTATAATTATCTTTAATATAAATTTCAAATTTAAATTTGAATTCAGTAATTCTATTCTACTAAATACGAATTAACTCAATATGGCAGAATCACCTGATAATCTGAGATGCCAATGTCATCTAATTGATTGGTCGCGTGGTCCTGGTAATTATAGACTTCTATCCACGGGCGCGAAACTAAAAGATTCAGGATCTTCTGGACACTGTTGTCAGACAAAAGTGAATGAAGGTTATATGACTATGAAAGATTACGGGAATGTTTGCCAGTATATTCCTGGAGAACACGGATCAAAATTCCCTGAACATGCCCTTAAAATGATGATTGCTGATCGTATAGGTGTTCCCGTATCTTCTTTAGAAGATATACCACACAACCAGATTATTAGTACATTGAACCTTTAACCACCTTCAGGGATCGCAGGATTACATAGAGAGCACAATATGAGATCAAATACTTAGAAAGGGTGGCGTGCACGAACCGTTCCTCTTGGCATATATATCGGTTTGTATTCCACCTCAGATTTCCACTGATTCCATGAGTATACTACCGGATCTTGATTTTTGAAGACAACGACTTCCCTTTCATCAACATCTGTTTGAACTTCTTGATCTGTATATTGTTTGGATTCCCAGTGACTGGGACGATGTTCTGGACCCATGATTTCACACACCTGATAAAGTTCAACATTAGCATCATGGGTATCACCAATAATGAACCCCATCCAATCCCCGACGACTACATGGTTACCTTTGACTGAATCCCATGCAGAAGTATCCAATTCCTTAAGGGTCTTCTTCATATAGTAATAGTCCTGGAGGGGTCCTTTTGATTTTGGTGAAATTCTGACGAGATAGGTATTCTCATCATCGGTAGGTGACATTGGGACACCGAGTCTGTGAAGGGTCTCTTGATTGAGATTGCTGTTAGATGACATGGTATGATTAGTATTATTGAGTTGTTAGACTACTTCTCGTAACTATCAAATTTAAAAAAAAGGAAGATGTATCCTTTCCACAAACGCCTGCAGTAACTCTGATACGACACATTCAAACCCGGTAAAGACTAAAGGGACCAACCGCCGAAGCCCACCTGGCGCCGCAGGTGAGCCACAACACGGAGAGATTTGAATATTGAAGTTCGTCGAGAACCTAGCCCCGGAGTTCATTCCCCGGTTTAACATGGAAGGATGTGGCAGCTAAAGTCGGTCGAACTCTCTTCTCCAGAAGAGCGTCGCTCACCTTAACTTCGAGTTGTCAATCCCGTTTACCACTAAGGTCTAAGCTAACTGTCCCACATCTACCTCTTCAATATAGAACTTTCACTGAACTATCAAATTTTGAAACCAAAGGTCAAAGAAATACAAAAAAAGGTCACACCTCCCTTTTCCCCTTACCTTTGACGAATCTTCTCCTTACCATCCATTATCCTCAAAAGGGTCGTCTTCTCTGTGATGGTTTTTGCTTGCCTTCTCCACATGCTCCTTGACGAGTCGTTCAGCGATCTTCCAGGATTCTTCTCGATTGTTAGTTTTGATGATTACGGTGATGAGCACCTCATTATCAGAATCTGTGTCTACCTTGATGACTCCAAATCGAAGGTACTTCATCCTCATCGGTGCATCTTCCCGAATCTGGACCTGAATCTTCTCCTCGGTCAGATTCTTATCCTCTTGGATGATATCTTCTTTGAGACTTTTGATGTTCTTTCCACGGGTACCGATGAACTTGGGGATCCGACAATGATCCATGGGAACCTTGAAGACAAATCGAGTCTGTCCTGCGAACTTCTTCCTCTTCACGAAGGATTCGCTATGCTTCATGAGAAACTTCTTCATCGTAACCATCGCCTCTTCGGTTTCAGTTTTCATGTAGACATAGACACCGTCCTCATTTGCTTTGAGAGAACAACGGATCCGCGAAGGTGATGAGATGCCCTTTTGGGTCCTCTCGGTGACGTATTTCCGGATGGTTGCTCCCTTGGCACCCACAAATAGACCGATGTCCTCTTTGGAGATGTCCAACTTGACAGATTCCTTGAAAATCTTCTTCGGTTCCTCGGTCTTGGGTTCCTCGGTCTTGGGTTCCTCAACCTTGGGTTCCTCGGACTTGGGTTCCTCGGACTTGGGTTCCTCGGACTTGGGTTCCTCGGACTTGGCGGTGACCTGTGGAGAGATGGTCCATCTTGTCGGATCCGGTGTTGGATCTTCGTATTTTATCCCGTCGCGGTGGGACTGACAGTATCGGGGTGTGGGATGTCTCATCTGCAGAATCTCCTGAGCCAGACTAGCAGCCATGGTCTGGGGTTGCGTTTTTTGACCTGGGTCTGGGGACCTGGGCGGGTTGCGTTTTTTGACTTTTGCGCTATAAGTCAATGGTTTTGTATCTGGTTTCTTCTATCCAGTGAACTTTCAAATTTTCGCTGGGAGGGCCCTGGGGTCCTGGAACTCGCCTCCTAGTTAAAATTTGAAAGTTCGTGGGAGGGGATTCCAACCAAAAAAAAGTCCTCCTCCTTTTCTTTTGTTTTGTCTTGGTCGCAAAGCCTACCAAGATGCACCGCTCACCTCCATAACGTCGGTGGTCCGGTGCTGCCTGTCACCCAGTTCGGCACGCAAACGCCTCGCAGCTCGGAGTGCTTGGCACCAGTGGAGTGCGAAGACTGCTCCCACTTCCAGACTGCGCTCCAGACGGTGGCTCGGGCTGGCGTCGGTCTCGGGCACCGGTAGTCGGCTCGCCAGCGCAGTCTACGGAGCTCCGCTGGCGTCAGCTCCTTGTACGCCTTCACCGCCGCGGCATTGGTCTCCATCACCGCATCGACCTTCACCAACACCTGCTCGAGAAGTAGGGCATCGGCTCGGGCTTGACTCCCTCCTCTGGCTGCCGAGAGCGAGAGACGTGCACGCACACAAGGCTCACAAGAACAAGTTGGGCAGTGACGGGGGTTTTCTCGGCGTTCTTGCTCCTTCGCCCTCGCCTTCTTTTTCTCATCGAGTCGACGGCGGAGGCGGAGCAGTGGACGCTCCTTTCTCGGCATCGACCTGACCTGGGGCGGGTTGCGTTTTTTTGACCTGGGTCTGGGACCTGGGCGGGTTGCGTTTTTTGACCTGGGTCTGGGGACCTGGGCGGGTTGCGTTTTTTTGACCTGGGTCTGGGACCTGGGCGGGTTGCGTTTTTT